>JAADHD010000406.1 GCA_013152075.1 Verrucomicrobiota bacterium
TTTTCCATCTCAACGTCGACCGGTAATTTCCGATCTTTCGAAATCCACCCACTACGAGTCTCATCCCCATACCCCTCTCTCTTTAGAGTGACAGAAAACGGCCCCGATCGCACTTCCCGCAGCTCCATAGGGGTCCTCCCTATGATTGCCCCCCCCCGATACACACCAGCTCCCGGCGGATCGCTGTTCACTAAAGCCCCCCCAAACACACTGTCGATCACACTATAAAAAGTTCCTTCTTTACCCGGAGAACCGGAAATCTGCGGACGATGATACTTGCTCTCACCAAGAAACCCGCCACTCCTATCCTGCCGGGTCATCCAATCGCAAAATGCCCATTGATCCTCCACGCTTGCTAAAACCAAACCCTTTTTTCCCGCCACAGCAAAAGGCCGTTGCGTCTTTTCAAGAAACACCGCGAACTCATCACGAGTGATTTCGTTTGATACGTGAGTTCCATCCCCAGGCTCAAAGCGTATTCCGAGATGATTCACCCAGGGCCCGCCATCAATCGGTCGGCGATCAAGTATCAAGGTCACATTAGCGTACTGACTTCCAGCCCGCAGATCCTTCATCACCTCCTTTTCCTGATACCCGGGAAGGCGCAGCACTAACTTTATCGGGCCTGGTGAAAAGCTCATGAACGCCGTCGGTGTTCTCCCGATCTCCTTTCCATCACGCAAAACTACCGCCCCGATCGGGTGACTAAACACTTTAAAATCCGCCATTTCAGGCTCTTTCACCGGTTTGGGATCCGTCACCTTATCCTGTCCCACCTCTTCATCGGAAGTCACAACATCGGCGGGAAAATTATTGCCTATATCCGACGGCATCCCCCCTGACAACGTGGTCGACGACAAATCGCCTAACTGCGGAAAGAAAGAATCCCGATCCTGAATAACCGGAGAATTGGCTCTGCTCATCACTATATCCTGCGGATGCTCATCATCCCCACCATCTCCACTAAGCTCCAGAGGAGGTGCCGATGGAGAAGGGATATTATAATAAACAAATCCCCCCAAGCCCGCGATAAAGATGAAAAACAAAGCGGCTGCAGTCGTCCACGCACGCCCGTACCATCGCGCTTCAGATTTTTCCTCCTGCTCGCGCACGGCTTCGAGAGCAAGCACCAAAGTCTCAGCACTTTGGTAACGTTTACGCGCGTTCGGTGCTCCCGCCCGACAGATGACCGCATTCAACATTCGCCATTCATCACGATTCACGGTCGGCGACAGCTCTAAATTGGTGGGCAGTTCGGGAAAATCCAGACGGTCTTTACCCGTAGCCACTTCATAAAGCACCATCGCCAGACTGTAGAGATCCCCGGATGCCGTGCCGGGCCCTTCCGGTGGCATGTAACCTTCCGTGCCCACGAACGAGCGCTGTCCACTGTGAGCCACCAATCCGATATCTGCCAGCTTGGCCTTGCCATTTACAAAAATTACATTCGAGGGCTTCACATCACGATGAGTCAGTCCATTCTTATGCAAATGCCCAAGCGCCCCGGCAATTCTAATGCCCAGAGTCACTCCATTCTGCACATCGGTGGACTCCCTCGCCCGTAAATCAGAACTCAAAGTCCGGGGCTCATACGAATCTGGATCGATCTCCTGACCGTGAAACTGGTCATCTCCCAACTCCATCACATAAAAATAAAAAGCCTTATCCTTATTCCTGCCCACGTGGAGCACATCCACCAGACCCGGATGGTTCTTCGAAACATTCTCGTATTTTTTGATTCCTTCAAACTCCCTCTGGTAAGTCCGCTCCAAATCAAAGTCCTTACGCTGCACCACTTTTACCGCCCGCAAAGAACCCGTCACGCTCCGACCCAACCACACCTCTCCATACGAACCTCCGCCAATTTTACGCAGAATTTCGTAATCTGGAATTTCCGGTTTGTTCTCTTTTCCCTCGATAAGTCTGTCTATTGTGAACCCACTCTCAATTGCCCCCTGAATCAGCGTCCCGTGTATCGTTGCCCATACACGGTCATTGTTCAAAATTCTTGCTCTCTCAATATTCCGATTTCCTTTTTCATCATGCCGCCGACCCGATGTTTTGCCAGATAAACCTGCGCCATACTAACTCCGAGTTCCTCCCTGACTTTTGCCGCTTCCCACCCTTTTATCACATAACAATCGAAAATTTGAAACTGTTTTGGTGATACTTTTTCTTTTACCCTCCCTCTGGCCACCTGGGTCAGGTTTGCATTCCATTCCTCATCCCACACTTTTTCGAGCCCCCCTTCCGGATCGGCGAAGCGTTCGATAGTCGCTGTGCCCCTCCCACCCGACTCATCGCTACTCGAACGACTATAGCTGGAAGCCGTCGCCATGGCCGCCGGGTTCTTTCCCCTCTTTCTGAACTGATCCGCAATCCTCCATCGCGCAACATTCATCAGCCAGTTCTTAAACGAGCCTTTTTCCTCATCGTAGGTTTTGCCCTTTTTCCACTGTTTCGCGATGGTCAGCACCGTTTCCTGAACTACATCAAAGGCTTCATCGTTGGGAAGGCCGGCTTTCAGGGAAACGCAGTGAATCAAGCGCCAGTAGGTTTTATAGAAATCATCCCACGCGACCTGATCCTCCCAATCATCCAATCGCTCAATCAGACTCTTACGCGTCCTTTCATACCCTGCGTTCAGCGCTGGCTGTTTTGGTGATTCTTCCACTGACATATCCGCATCACTCTACCACGGATCGCTGAAATCGTGAACACTTTCACTTTTTTTGAAAGAATGCTCCCCTGCCCCTCGTATCCCAAATACGAGCAATAAATTCCTCTATCAATTCCAAAAAATAATCCAATGAAATCCATTTCTCTCTCTCTCAGGAAAATACTCTATGCGCTCACTTCAGTTGTGCCACTATTTTGCCAGACTTGCCCGGCATCAGCAGAAACACAGCCCTCGCAAAAACTCACCTTTGAACGCTACCCCTCCTATTATTCATCCTACTCAAATCCACTCACCCCCAAACCTTCCATCCTCCTGCGATTCAACGCTCCCATCGACATCGAACAGGCCACCCAAAATATTCATTTTTCCAATGAAGGCACTTCTCCGCTAAAAATTCCAGTCACCGTCATCCGCCCCTCTCAAAAAAACTCTCTCAAGCTGCAACCCTACCCAGCCAAACCCGATCACCAGCAAAATTTTTCACTCAAGAATTTCCTGCTGGTTCAGCCCTTAACCCAACTGCCCACTGGCCACCGGTGGAAGCTCATTATTTCCAAGGGCTTCGCCAGCAGCGATAAAAAAACAACGGCAGCAACGAATCTGATCAGCAAACTCGGGCGCCTGGAAAAATTTAAACTTAATAGGATCACAACAGCAAATCCCTATGACGCGCCTCGCACCATCCAGCTAAGCTTTAACAAAAAACTACATTCAAGCATCACCGCTAAGACGATCAGTCAATATGTGAAAATCACACCTGAACCCAAAGCGCTCAAATTCCATCGCTACCAGTCAGGCATTGGCATTTCTGGAGGTTTTTACTTCGATGTAAAATACCAAATCTCTGTCACCGCCGGCCTTCCTGCCACTGATCAGACTTTCTGCCAAAGCTCATCCCGAAAAACTCTGGTCTTTTCTCCTAACGCCCCCTTCGTCCACCTTCCTGCCTTCAACACCGCGCAAAACCTTTCAGGGGAAAAGAAATTTGCCATGACCGTTGGCAATACCAAAAATACCCTGGTGCGCATCAAAAAACTAACTGGCAAAGACCTCATCTTTGCTCTGCGCGGTTACGGTTCCTATTTAGAGAGCAGCCGAAGCATTCCCTTTGAGATGGTTCCCGGACGCAACATCTATAAAAAAACATGGCACCACAACAATGCCCTGGATCACAGTGAAAAAATCGACCTTAACTGGGATTCCCTGATCGATTCGAAAGCCCCGGGGGCCTATTACTTCTGCGCAGAAGCAAGCTCCAAGGCCCGCAAACACTCTGACGTAGGCGCCCAGGCGCTCATTCAACTTACCGATATCGGCCTGGCTTGGAAAAAATCCAATCAGCAAAC
>JAADHD010000069.1 GCA_013152075.1 Verrucomicrobiota bacterium
TCCTGGAGCGATACGGAAACGATTCATTGCAATATACATAGATAATTAAGGAGTTAGCGAGGGAATACGGTTAAGAATAGATGTGAGGTGATTTCTCCAATTAGTGATGGGTCCAAAGCGGAAGACACCCTCATAGGGATAAGCCGCCGAATGCCAAAATACATTTTCCTTCCGGTATTGCCTATGGAAATCACCAGCACTAGTTGCGCTTCTTGAACAACTATATGTCTGCTTATTCGTGGTGCTACTTTTTTTAGTGGCATGACTTGCTCGACGGTGCTCCTCGAAACGGGTTGCGGGAGGCGGTGGATCCTCGTAAGATCAGGTGTGCCAGAATCTACGACAGAAAGTCCGTCTCTTCCTCTTATTCCCATTCAGAATCTTGAACTGGGGGGGGATCAGCTTGTTTACACTTTGGGGCCCTGTGTGATGGAATCGGAGGAATTTGTCTGGTCGATGGCCCGTGAGCTGAAAAAGGTGACGGAATCAGTGGGCGTGGGTTTTGTGTTCAAGGCTTCATTTGATAAGGCCAACCGGAGCTCAATTGATTCTTTTCGCGGTATGGATTGCCGTCAGGGTTGTGAAATTCTCGGAGCAATCGGGAAAGAGCTCGATTTACCGGTAACCACCGACATTCATCTGCCTGAGCAGGCGGAAATCGCTGCGGAGTGGATCGATGTGCTGCAAATTCCCGCGTTTTTGTGCCGTCAGACCGATCTGATTCAGGCAGCAGCCGAGACCGGACGGGTGGTGGGAGTGAAAAAAGGGCAATTTTTGGCGCCCTGGGATATGGCGAATATTGCTGATAAACTGCGCCATTTTGGCTGTAAACATTTCTTTTTTACTGAAAGAGGCACTAGTTTTGGTTACAATAATCTTGTGGCTGATATGCGATCGATAGTTTGGATGAGGGAACAGGGGGTGAGGGTGGTTTTTGATGCGACGCATTCGGTTCAGCGGCCCGGTGGATTGGGTGGCACGAGCGGTGGGGATGGCGTGCTGGCTCCGGTGCTGGCACGGGCAGCGGTGGCGACTGGCTGCGATGGGGTTTTTATGGAAACTCACCCTGATCCGGCCAAGGCATTGTCGGATGGACCGAACCAGGTTCCATTGGGGGAATTGGCAGGAGTATTGAGGAAATTGCAACGAATTCGTGAAGCGGTAACGCTTGATAGAGTAGTGGAAGATTAATAATGAGCGAGCTGAGGTATTTTGAGCTACGTATGTGTCTGGCCGTGTTTGGTGGGCTATGCTTTTCTCTGTGCCCAGTTTCTGATACAATTGCCCAAGATCGGCCTGCGGTTGTCCGTCCGAGTAAAAACAAGGCATTAAAAACTTCTCAGAAAGAAGAGTCTGCCAAAGCTTCCAAATCTGGAGAGGTCAAATCCGGAACAGAAGCTGAGAAAGTGGGCCCAAATGTGGATATTGGCAAAATTTTGCCGGAAGGGAAAATCCTGAAGGGGGTGAAGTTGCCCAGTTATACCGGGGATCGCTTGAGCTCATTGATGACAGCCGTTACCATGAGGCGACTGGATGAAAAACATCTGGGTATGGATGAAATGCGTATCACTATGTATGCAAAACCCGGAGAGCCGAATACACTGATCTCGACCGAGCGGGGTATCTACAACTTGGAAAGGGAGGAGATTACCAGTGATACGCGAACTCTGATTGAGCAGGATGGCGTGTTTGACCTAGAAGGGGATTCAATGGTGTTTGATGCAAATACTCAAAAAGGGAAGATGACAGGAAACGTGAAAATGTTACTTTATAATGCGCGTGAGAGTTTGATGGCGCCAGAAGAGGAAGAGGAACCGGAAATTAAAAAAGAGGAAGACGGGAAATGAAAAAGCATATTTGGCTAAGAATAGTTGCTGTCGCAGCGGTTGTTTTGGTGACGGTTGCGGGACCGGCTCAAAGTGAGGAGAAACAGAAATTTAAATTTGGAGATTTATTTAAAAAGACCAAGCCCACCAAGACGAAAAAAACTGGGTCCAAGTCGACTGAAGCAGATAAAAAGAAAGTGGATGCGGCGACAAAAACTGCATCGAGCAACAACAGTGCTAAGCCGTCTTCTACGGCCGGAACGACGACATCCAAGTCTAAAGAGATGTCAACTGCCGACAGGTTAATGGAATTGGCCAAACAGCAGGATTTGGCAAATACGGATCCGGAGGCTTTGGTGCGCCAATCGCTTGTGCGGATGAGAGCGCTAAAAGAAAGGAATTCATCTTCGAAGAAGACCACCCCAAAAACGGTAAAAAAACCGGAGTCGACAAATAAGTCCAAGGAAGTGGCCAAAGTTACACCGGCCAAGGTCACGCCTCCGGTTAATACCGTGAAGAAAACGGTGACGGCAGGTGAGGTCAAAAGTGTGCCTAAAACGGCTGCGTCAAACAGACCGCCATCGCTTGCTCCTGTGTCAGCTGTAGTGGCTACGGCTGCTGTGTTACAGAGAGAAGCCCCTCCCGAAAACCTGCAAGCGTCTCTTGTCGCCAGTAACGTGCCTCTTCCCAAATCGCTGGTTCCTGAAAAACTAAAAAAGAAGAAAAAATCTGATCAGGGAGGTATGGAAATCACATCTGATGCAGCGGAGACCGACATGGAGGCTAACACTGTTACGTTTATAGGGAATGTGGAACTTGAGGATCCGACGTTTAATCTGAAATGTGACCGTTTGGTGGTTTTCATGAACAGTGAAAACTCTAATTCAACCAGTCAGTTTAAAGAAGCGATTGCGACGGGCGCTATGGTCATCGTTGAGAGGATGAATGGTAAGGGGGAAAAGGATGTGGGGCACTCTCGCAAGGTGGTGTATGACGGTCATACCGGTGATATTGTTTTGAGTGGTGGGCCTCCCGTTCTACAGAGTGATGGAAGGGTAGTAAAAACCGAGGCTCAGGATGCAACGATTACGCTAAAAAAAGATGGAAATCACAGAGTGGATCGAAGAGGGGTTTTTACCATTCCAGTTTCGTCAAAACCCGGGGAAAAGAAGAAAGGGCCGAATTTGATGCCCGGTAATTTGAATGATATCTCCAACCGGAGAAGGTAGGTGTATTTTTATTTCACGAATTGAACCAGAAAACATGAATAGCGGCGCTGATCTCTCACAGGCTTCTCTGAATTTGCCCTCGAAGGCAAAAGTTGCGCTTTCTTCCGAGTCCCTGGCATTCAATAATAGACCCCATGCGGACTCATTGATGAGCACCGAGGGACTGGTGAAAGTGTATGATGGTCGTGCGGTGGTTGATGGGGTTGATATCCATGTAAAGAATGGTGAGATTGTTGGTTTGCTGGGTCCTAATGGAGCTGGGAAGACAACGTCTTTCTACATGATTGTTGGCCTTGTGCCGCCGAATGAAGGAAGGGTGATTTTTAATGGCAAGGATGTGACAAATGAGCCCATGTATCGACGAGCTCGGGTTGGTATGGGGTATTTGCCCCAGGAAGAGTCCATATTCCGCAAGCTGACAGTTGAGCAGAATATCATGGCGGTATTGGAGACCCAGGACTTTTCCAAGGGAGAGCAGAAAGAGCGTTGTCAGCATTTGATGCAACAGTTCGGGATTGAGAATTTGGCTAAAAATGTTGCACTGACATTGAGTGGTGGGGAAAAAAGGCGATTGACGATTGCTCGTTCTCTGGTCACGGAACCGAGGTTATTGATGTTGGATGAACCGTTTTCCGGAGTCGACCCAATCGCGGTGAGTGAGATTCAGGATATCGTGGTGCAGCTCAGGGAATCAGGCTTAGCCATTTTAATTACCGACCACAACGTTCGGGAAACGCTGAAGATTGTGGATCGGGCCTACCTGTTATGCGAGGGGAAAGTGCTTCGTGAAGGGGATCAGGATTTTTTGATCAACGACCCGGTCAGTCGAGAGCTTTATTTGGGCGATCGATTTAGTATGTGAATTTTAGAGATTGGAAATTAGTAATTAGTAATTAGAAATAAAAAATAAGTAGAAAGAATAGATATTATGCAGGTACAAAATGTAAATCTTCCGATAAC
>JAADHD010000329.1 GCA_013152075.1 Verrucomicrobiota bacterium
GCTTAAGCAAAAAAGAGCAGCAATGGGAAGCCAACCGAATGGAGGTCTTCGCCGCCATGGTCGATATCGTCGATCAGAATGTCGGACGTCTAGTGGACTACCTGAAAAAGAAAGACCTCTACAACAATACCCTCTTTCTCTTCTGCTCCGACAACGGTGCCTGCCCTTTCGAACGAACCCGCGGACGAAACCTCAAACCCTGGGATCCCAATTCCTACTGGACCTATGATGCCAGCTGGGCGCACGCTGGCAACACTCCCTTCCGCCTCTACAAACAAAACCAACATGAAGGTGGCATTTCGTCACCGCTGATCGTGCATTGGCCGGATGGATTAAAAAGCAAACCCGGCTCCATCACCAACCAACCCGCCCACTTAATCGATTTCATGGCCACTTTCATTGATCTCGCAGATGCCAAATACCCTCAGCAAATCGGTGAGCGCACAATTGATCCGTTACAGGGAAAATCATTACTACCAATTTTCAAAGGCGAAACAAGAACTCCCCACGAGACGCTCTATTTTCACTACGGCACCGACCGCGCCCTGCGTCAGGGCTCATGGAAAATCGCCTCAGCCAAAAGAGGGCGATGGGAGCTCTACAACCTCGACGAAGATCGCACCGAAATGAACGATCTTTCCTCACAACACCCTGATCGCGTTGACTCGATGTCCAAAGAGTGGTTCCGCATCGCCAAAGACGTCGAAAGACTAAAGGGAAAAAACATCGCGCCGGTTGGAAAAGACATCAAAAAACTAAACTTCCGCAAAGACACCAGCTCCGGATCGGCAAAGAATAAAGGCCCAACTCGCCCCTAATTCGTAATTCAATCCTACTCCCTTCTCACCATTTTTTTCAACATAACAGAGCCAAGTCTGTCTATAGTATTTCCAAGTAAATCTCAATTCATGAAAAAACTCCCCTTCTTCACTTATTCCTTAATCATTTACGCTGGCTTCAATTACAGCACGCTTCGAGCGGCGGAAACGACCTTCAAAGCCGGCGCTGCGGTCGTAAGCGTGAACCCCCAAACATTCCCAGTTCTCATTAACGGCGGCATGACCAGCAAAAGTGCCGACAAAGTGCAAACCGATGTCAATGCCCGCGCCCTGGTGCTCGACGACGGAAACCCGGAAAACCGACTGGCGATCGTCATCGTTGACAGTTGCATGATGCCGACCGAGCTGCTGAACGAAGCGAAAAAACTCGCCGCCAAGAGCACTTCTATTTCACCGGATCACATGCTGATCTCAGCCACCCACACTCACTCGGCACCTTCCAGCTTCGGTTGTCTGGGCACCGACGCCGATCCGACTTACCAAGCCCTACTGGTCAAACGACTGGCCAAAGCCATCATCGACGCCGAGAAAAATTTAACGCCCGCTCGTTTTGGCTGGGTCGTTGCGCAAGCACCCGACCACACCGCGCTGCGCCGCTGGATCCGCCGTCCCGACCGCCTGAAGGTCGACCCTTTTGGCAACTTCACTGTTCGTGCCCACATGCACCCCGGATATCTCAGCGAGGAAGCCACCGGTGAATCAGGCCCGGAAGACCCGGATCTCACCCTGCTGTCATTTCAAGCCTTGGACGGACGCCCCATTGCGCTCTTTGCCAATTTTTCGATGCACTACTACGGTGACTCAGCGATCAGTGCCGACTATTACGGACTGTTTTCAGAAGGCCTGAAAAAAAGACTCGCTCCCAAAACCCCCGATGGAAAACCTGATTTTGTCGGTGCCATGACCCATGGTGCCAGTGGAGACATTTACATGCGCGACTACTCCAAACCAGCGCCGAAAGAAAAACCGCACGACATTCACAGCTACACCGATGGCCTGTTGGACATCGCGATTAAAGCCCACAGCAACATCAAATACGACGACAAAATATCGCTCGCCATGGCCGAACGCATCCTACCGCTGAACTATCGCGTGCCTGACAAACAACGACTCGAATGGGCTTTAGGCGTATTGGACAAAATGAAAACCGAAGAGCCCAAAACTCTGCAGGAGGTGTACGCACGCGAAGCCGTCCTATTGCATGAAAAGCAAAAAACCAAAATCCACCTGCAGGCAATCCGTATTGGTAACTTCAGCATCACCACCACCCCGAATGAAACTTACGCCCTGACCGGTCTCAAACTCAAAGCCTCGACTCCGCTCGACGGCAACATGACAGTCGAGCTCGCCAACGGCGCCGAAGGTTACATCCCCCCGCCGGAGCAACACCTGCTCGGTGGCTACAATACCTGGCCCGCCCGCTCGGCCGGACTCGAAGTCCAAGCCGAGCCCAAAATCGTCGAAACCCTGACCCAGCTCCAGGAAGTCGTATCGGGAAAAAACCGCCGCCACTACATCGCCTCACGCGGCCCTGCAGCCGACGCCATCGCCAACAGCAAACCCGATGCCTGGTGGCGACTGGATGAATTCGCAGCCCCTGACGCGCTCGATTCCTCACCAAATCACAACGACGCCAGCTACGAAACCGGTGTCGCCTTTCACCTCGACGGCCCACGCTCGAACGCTTTCTGCAAAGGTAAGGACCTCAATCGCAGCGCTCACTTTGCCGGAGGGCGCCTACGCAGCCGCATCGCGGATCTTGGCAATGACTACTCCGCCTCCCTGTGGATCTGGAACGGCATGCCCAATGAAGGACGCCCCTTCACCGGCTGGATGTTCTCCCGCGACAAGGATCACATCCTCGGCACCCAGGGAGACCACCTCGGCATCGGCGGCACTTCTGGAAATGCAGGCAAACTCGTCATCCAACACGGTGCAGACAGTCAACTCGCTGGAAAAACGATCATCCCCCGCTGGACCTGGAGCCACGTCGCCTTAGTGCGTAAAGGCGATCATGTCAGCGTTTTCCTTAACGGAAAATTAGAAATTTACGCCGACCTGCCCGCCAAGTTCCCCAAAAATTTCAAGCAAATCTTCATCGGCGGCCGCTGCGACAACACCGACAACTGGGAAGGCCGCCTCGACGAAGTCGCCATCTACAAACGCGCTTTGAGCGTAGCAGAAGTAGCGAAGCTAGCGAAGCTAGCGAAGCTAGCGAAGCTAGCGAAATAGTCGATACACAATACCAAAGGAAACACTAAGGTATTGATGTGCATACAAAAAACAAAAGTCATAGTTTGTGAACTCTTTTGGACCAATCGATCACATCCAATTCCTAATTCCTAATTCTTAATTCTTAATTCCTAATTCCTAATTTATAATTCCTCATCCCATGCCATCCCGCTACATCATCAAACCCGGCACTCAGGTTGATTTCTCAAAAATCGACACCAAGGACGACGACCTACATCCGGTCGGCAAAGAGGAAGGCAATGCCCTCCTACCCGCCCTCACTGCTCGTCTCGGTGAACTGCAGGAACTTCTCTACGCTGAGAAAAAACATAAGGTGCTGGTCATTTTCCAGGCCATCGATGCCGGCGGCAAAGACGGCACCATCCGCAAGGTGTTCGCCGATACGGACCCAGCTGGCGTAAGGGTGAAGTCTTTCAAAAAACCTAGCGAAAACGAACTCGAACGTGATTACCTTTGGCGAATTCACTACCGCGTACCGCGTAAGGGCAAAATCGCCATCTTCAACCGCAGTCACTACGAAGACATCCTCGCCGTCAGAGTGAAAAATCTTGCCCCCGAAAGTGTCTGGTCAAAACGCTACGAGCATATCAATGCTTTTGAAAAAATGCTGACCGATGAAGGCACCACCATTGTGAAATTTTTTCTACTGATTTCCAACAAAGAGCAAAAACAACGCCTTCAAGCCCGCCTCGATGATCCAGAAAAACATTGGAAATTTAATGTCGACGATCTCGACGACCGCGCCCGATGGCCGGAATTCATGACCGCTTTTCAAGACATGATCACTCAAACCAGCACCGATCACGCCCCCTGGCATGTGATCCCTGCTGACCGCAAATGGCATCGCAATCTGGTCATAACCCAAATAATGATCGATACTCTCGAAGCCCTCGACATGAACTACCCCGACGTCGATTTTGACCCTTCAAAGGTCGTTATCGAATAATCAACGGGCCACCTTCATTCCTGCCATCCAACTCTCACTAACATACTGGCATCAGGCACAAAGTGCCTCCCCTTTGTCAGCCTGCGGGCATCGCCCCAGAAAACTCGACAGGAAATATAGTCAAACCCCAAAGGGGTGGCGCTAATCTCAAGACTTAAGGAAGTTTACAAGCCTCTACGGTCGATCAAAAGCACCTCTCATCTCTTTGGGCGTCCTCTTCTTGAACCAAAGGAAACCACGACGCTTTTTAGGCTTCTGGGGCGCTAGGAGCATCTCCTTTTTCAGCTCTCTTATAGGCTCTCCGGCTTCGGGAAAAGTTCTCGCAACATCTTCACCCACCAAAGTGCGCGCATCTTCATCCCGGCTGGCAGCTTTCAACGACATTTCGTCATCGACAATGGTCGGCTGGATGAAAATCAACAACTCTGACCGTTTGGTGCCACGCCGGGTATTTTTCACCAGATATCCAAGAATCGGAATTCTCCCTAAAAACGGCACTCCAGTATCGGTATCGTTATTCTCTTCAGCAATCAGTCCTCCCAATACAATCGTAGTTCTATGCGGCACCGTCACCGTTGTGTTCAATTCCTGCGTACCAATGATAGGCACCTCGCTGCCAGCGACAATTGCTGTTCCAATGACATTGTCATTCACCTGTACAATGTCCAAGGTCACATGATTATCCTTGTTGATCGTCGGAACCACTTCGAGTTTCAGCACCACATCCTCGAAGTCAATCGTCGTTCTCACCGCCGTGGTATTTACATTATTGGTCGTATCCGACAAACTTTCTCTCGGCACCGGAATTTTCGAGCCCGAAGTAATTTCCGCACGCTTACCATTTTGAGTATAAATAACCGGCCGCGACAACACCTTGAAATGATCGGTATTTTCCAAAGCAGTAATAAATACATCAAGTGAGTCCCCAACCTTTCCATAAACATTCAATCCATCCGCCGGACCAAAAGGAGTCGTGACCACATTGTTGCGCAGGTCATCCACATTGCGATTTGTGATGACGTCCCTGCGTGAATTAAACAAACTACCAGCTACCCCACCTCTAGCTGGATTCGAAGAATCAAACTGTGTGTATCTTTGCAGGTAGTCGATACCAAATTCGAGCCCTTCCTCCAACTGCAATTGACCTATCACCGTCGCCAGATAGACCTGCAGAGGTTTGCGATCCAGAATATCTATAATCTCGGTGACTATCTTCTTAGCTTCCAGAGAGCCAATAATGATAATCGAATTGGCCTGACGGTCAGCTATGATGCGCGTTTTCCCAACCAGCACTGAAATAGGAGCCACATCATCCAGCGGAAAAGCCAGCTGATCAGGCCTGCCTGAATCATCTGCTGCGTTGGTTTGATTCCGAGTCTGCTGTTGCTGGTTTTGAGTTCCCGTCAGCGCGGAAAGTTGGGAAGATGTGACGGGAGTCGGCCGGGTATCGATTTGCCTTCCCCCGGGCAGGATCGTCTGACCCGTTCCGGTATCCTGTAACAGATCGACCACCACAGGAAGAATATCGTTGGCCTTCACATAATTCAACGGGCGCTCCAAAATGTCATTGGTAGCCAGGGGTTGATCAAACTCCTTAACCATTTCGAGAATATAAGCCACATCCTGAGGAGACGCGACGACCATGATGCGGTTCAAGCGGTCATCCGGAATCAGCTGGGCCGCCGGTTGGTCAGCCGTGCCAATCCCGGTCATCGGCACCCCCTGTGTCGTTCCCCTCACATATTGTCCGCTGGCTGTCCTGACCATGACCTGCTGGGAAGAAGACGTCGAGCGAGTGGGCGTTTTTTTCGTCGTTTTGGTATCCTTCTTGGCTTGACCACTCAGAGTTCTACCTGACTCACTCATTCGCTGGCTTTCCTCCACCCGGGCATCCATTGCCGCTTGGATGATCTGCGCCACCACATTTGCCTCCGCGAAATCAAGCTTCACAAACTCTGTCAGTAAGGGCGCATCTTCCGGAGTCACATCGATGATAGCCAACAGCTTTATAAACTGACGTATGATGGCTGTGTTTTCAGTGATCAACAAACCTGGTGGCGTGGCAATGGGCGTGATTTTTCCAAAGGAGTGCAGGGTCACATGATTAGCAAAAATCGTTCCCACTTCCTCGGGGTTCATGAAATTAACGCTCATATAATAAGCTACCAACGTGTCGCCCTGCGGCAAGGATTCCGGCGTGGTGAACATCATCAGTCCCTCGGTGATGGTGGACGCAGGACTCTTGCCGCTCGCAGCTCTCAAAACCTTCACCGTTTTTCCCTCCGCCCCCTGAATCAATACATAACCATTGGTTATAAGTGATGCCTCAATCAAGCGGATCGCGTCCTCCTTGGACACCTCGTTCGGAGTCACCAAGCTGATCTGCGGCCCATCAAATACTGAAGTGTCCTTGATGATCGTCTTGCCCACCAAACGCTCGTAGATATTCAAAATATCCGACACCGGATTAAGCGGAAATTGTAAACTCACACCACCGACACCTGCTCCGGGCCGTGACCCTCCACCAACCCTTCTTCCCATTGCCGGGCCTGGTTGCTCCGCCGGAACATTCGCAGCAGGGACATTACTTGTAGCAGCGGGAGCAGCTTTTTTTCCCTTCGCATCGCCGGTCTTGGTTTCCGATTTTTTATCCGTGCTTGGCGGAGTTTTTCCTTCTAGCTTCTTCACCGCATCCGCCGCCGCCGCTGCTGCTTTCTGACTCTGTGCCAGAATACGCAAATTGCGATTCACTGCCGTCGTCTGGGCTTCTACCGTCTGGTTCTCGCCGACAAAACTTCCCATAGCCAATACAAGCATGCACATATGGGCAAAAGCGGGTCGTTTATCAAAACGACCCGTTTCAGTTTTATTGCGATCTGCGTAAGCTGCCATCAATACCTTTTCCCTCTCTCTTTAAATCATGTTCCCGCCAAG
>JAADHD010000272.1 GCA_013152075.1 Verrucomicrobiota bacterium
TTTTTTGGAGTTGTTAAAAAATCTGACGAGAGGCATGCATCTGCTGTCACTTGGTACGCTGGACAGTTTTTTTGTCAGAGTGGTGGGAGCCTTTCCCTTGGAATTTGGATTGGGGGGAGCCTTTTCCATGATTGTAGACAAGCCAGTGATCGAAGAGGTGCGAGCCCGCGTAGCGGACCGGGTTTTTCGTGAGGTGGTGGAAAGCAAGGGCGGCTTGAATGAGTTTCTGGAAGCATTCAAGCAGGCGACTTTTGGCATGGACGGTAATCGTTTCAGTGCGGATCTGGATAAGTTTATCGAAGACTATCAGAGCGTGTATCTGGATGTGCCGGAAGGCGAACGCTGGGGAAATGCGTCAGTGATATGGCCTAATGGAGATTGGGCATTGAAGGGGGACGGCAGTGAGGAATTGAATGCGGCGGTGGGTCGCTTGGCCAAGCTGTCGCCGCAGCTGGGTCCTGATGACAAGCAGCAGGCGCGGTGGCGAGCGTTTTATGAGGATGTTGGCAGGATTGTTCCGGGCACCGGAATGCCGGGCGGGGTGAGTTACCTGCTGGGGAACTTTTTGAAGTCGTGGGGGGATCTGAAAGGCGGTCAAGCCACGGTCACTATCGAGCGTAAAAAGATCGAATTTGATGCGCTTGCCTGCGAGGCAGTCGTCGATTTTATCGAGGCGGTGGTGGCTTGCGATTATCGCGCTAAACTGATTCGCACCCGGGGTTTGTGGAAGGTGATTAATGAATACGAGCTTTGTTATGACAAAAATGTTCGCCGCCGGGGGCAGTTGCAATTCGGTGATGTGGCGAGAGTGATGGGTGGGCCGAACGGATTGGCATCGGTTGACAATGAAGAGGGTAATGCGGCTTTGACTTACCGTCTGGATGCTGAGTTTGATCACTGGTTGCTGGATGAATTTCAGGATACCAGCCGGATGCAGTGGAAGGCAATTTCAGGTCTTGTTGATGAAGTGGTGCAGGACAGTGAAGGTCGGCGGAGTTATTTTCAGGTGGGGGATACCAAGCAGTCGATTTATGGTTGGCGCGGCGGGGATCCCAAATTGTTTAACGAGGTGCTCGAGCTTTACAAAAATGGAGTGGAGGTCAAATCCCTGGCGGTTTCTTATCGATCGGGACCCGATGTGATCGAGATGGTCAACCAGGCGTTTGATGACCGCGATTTGTTGAAGCAGTGGCTACCGGATGCAGCGGTTGATGCGTTTCACTGGAAAAAACACAGCTGCTCGAACAAGACCGAAGGCTTGGGTGGATACGCTGCTTTGTGGCATCCGAATGTGGAGAAAGTGAAGGAGGAAGACGTGCTGGATTTGCTGGTGGAGACGGTGAAGGAAATTGACCCGCTGGGTCGCGGATTGAGTTGTGCGATTTTGTGTCGTGGTGGCAAGATGATCGATAAAGTGATGGATCGATTGCGCTCGGCAGGGATCGAAGAAGTCGACGGTGGAGCGAAGGCGTCGGCGGCGACTGACAATCCAGTGACTTTGGCTTTGTTGTCATTGATCAAGTTAGCGGGTCATCCCGGTGATACTTTTGCTGAGGGGCATCTGGCGATGACGGCGATTGGGGATTGGATGAAGAGGGAGGCTTGCTCGAAGGGGAAACTGGTGATGGAGAGTTTGCGTTTGATTCATGCAGAGGGTTTTGAGCAATTGGTAGAGCTGTGGCAGCAACGGTTGAAGGAATCCGGAGACTTGGATGATGCGTTTGCCTGTTATCGTCTCTCTGCACTGAAGAGCATGGCGCGAAATTTTGACGAGGATGGAGATCGTTCGGTGGATGGTTTTCTGGATTTTGTCAGGGGACAGAAAATGCAGGAAACTTCTTCGGGTAATGCGATTCAGGTGATGACGATTCACAATTCGAAAGGGCTTGGTTTTGATGTGGTGATCCTGCCTGAATTGACCGGAGGCAGTAAAACTCTCACTCATGTCGATAGTGGATTGTCGCAAGGGGCAACGGAGGGTGAAGCCTGGGTGATGGATATGCCGAATAAGGAATTCCAGCAATTGGATCCCTTGCTGAAAAAACATCGCGAGGATTTGGAAGCCGCTTCAGGTTTTGAATCCTTGTGTGTTCTGTATGTGGCGATGACGCGAGCCAAGCAGGGATTGTATCTGCTGTCGCCACCGAGGGGAAAATCGACGGCCTCGAACTTTCTGGGCATTCTCAATGCGGCTTTGAATGAGGAGGAGGAAGAGGCGGATAGCAGTGCTGTGGGTGATTGTGAGGTGGAGGTGATTTATGAGAGAGGGGATCGACGTTGGTTTGAAGATCATGAGCAGAAAGAAAAAGAAGCTTCTGGCAAAGATCTTGTGCCGTCTGATGACGAGCCGATCGAACTGGGATTTGGTGGGCGAAGAGCGAAGCATCACACGGCTTCGGAGCATGAGCAGCGGAAAGTGGGGGCTGAATTGTTGTTTTCGTCTGCGGGGAGTGATGCGCGAAATTACGGTAATGAGGTGCATGCGGTTTTTGAGCAGATTGAGTGGATTGATGGCGAGCAGGGAGTTGACGACGTTTTGCAAGGAATACAGGCCGGGGATGAGGTGGTGGAGGATGTGCGGCAGTGTTTGAGCGAAAGCACAGTGCTGGAATTGTTTCGCAAAAAAGAAGGGGTGAGCGAAGTGTGGTGTGAGAAGGCTTTTGAACTGCTGCTGGATGGCGAATGGATTTCGGGCGTGTTTGATCGGGTGGTATTGATCCGTGATGGAGAGGGCGGCAAGGTGTTGAGTGCGGATATTGTCGATTACAAAACCAGCCGGGTTGAGGGTGAGGAAGAGATCGCTGTTGAAGCGGAGTATTACCGTTCGCAGATGACCGTGTATCGACAGGCGCTGGCGAAATTGACGAGTATGGATGAAAAAGCTATTCGCTGTCTGCTGGTATTCACGCGACCGAGAGTGGTATGGGAGGTAATGGGGGAATTGTAGCGTCGGCTTTAGCCGATGTTTTCATAGATTTAAAGCAGATCGGATTCAACTTGCACCTGACTCAATTTCGCTCAGGTTATGCCTATGAAAAAACTTCCCCTTTTATTAGCGCTTATTGCTTTCGTTTCCATTCCAGTGCTCAACCTCGCTAAGGATGAGGACGGTTTTGTTTCACTTTTCAATGGTAAGGATCAGACGGGGTGGCGAAATCCTTACGACTGGGGAAAAGTTACTATCAAAGATGGTGAATTCCATCTGTCGGCGGATAAAAAATTCTTTCTGGTTACTGATAAAGAATACGCCGATTTTATTTTTGAGGGCGAAGTCCATTTACCTGAAGGGAATGCTAATTCAGGGTTCATGTTTCGCAGTCACGTTGAGCCAAATAAGGTGTATGGCTATCAAGCAGAGGTAGATGGTTCTGACCGTCGCTGGTCGGGTGGCCTATACGACGAAAGTCGTAACAAATGGGTTTGGCCGGGTAAAGAGGGCAACAGTCAATTGAAAGAAGCACTTGCTTGGGCTGAAAAATCACAGGCTCATTTTGCCAAACCGGAAGTCAAAAACGCACTTAAGCGGAATGGTTGGAACCTGTATCGAATTACCTGTAAAGGCAATAAGATCAAGATTGAGGTCAACGGAGTGATTACCACGGAGATCGAAAACGGGATCGATGCTAAAGGATTCATCGGTATCCAGCACCATGGTGAAAAAGGAGCTGTTTACCGTTTTCGCAATTTGCGGATCAAGGAGCTATAGACTTATAAGGGTCTCAACAATGGCCCAGCTTGGTAATTGGCGGTCGACAGGGGACTCATAAAGAGTCGTGCATGCTGCCTATTTTCTCGAGGTAAATATTCAGTACCGCATTGCGATCGCTTTCTTCTGCCGTGAGGTCTTTGGTTTCAGAGCTCTGGATAATTGCTGCGTTTACGATATCTCTGGCCAACTCAAGGATGCGTCTAACCTCGGCGTTGTTTTGCGCAAATTTGGTTGCTTCCAGCAAGTCGGGGATGGCGGCTTCCTTGTTTCGATCACCCAGAATGCGAC
>JAADHD010000270.1 GCA_013152075.1 Verrucomicrobiota bacterium
GGACTTTGATGCTGACGGGGCTTGAGAGCTTGGTCATGGGAACCATAGTGGAGGAAGCGGTCTATAAAAAGTGGTGGGATGGGGCGAAGAGGAAATTGCGAGCTGACCACAGTTTTGTTGTACCAAGCAAACGCAGCGACCCGCTTGAGCTGAGAAACGAAGATCTCAGCCCGGCAGATGCCTTGTTAGCCGATTTTGCTGAAGCACATGATTTGAAGGTCAAAGTGAAGTGCGTAGATGCGATTTTGAAAAAAATAGCGGTTTTTGAAGATCTATCTCAATTGAAGGAGATGGTCGCGGAAATTGATGATTCTGCGCGCAAAGCTCTCAAACTTCACTTGCCGCAGGCGGTAGAGTTGATTTTGGTGCGTCGTGAGTTGCAGGAAAAAAATACTGAACTGGCTTCAGAAGAGGGAGCCATTGATCTGGCGGAACTTTTAACCAGTCAGAAAGATCGTCTGGATGAGCTGTTTAAAGAAATTTCGGTGAGCCGTCAACGAGTTCTGATTGCCGAATTACCCAACGCATTCGGAGACGAATGGATGGATGTGGCTCTTGGGATGATTCGTGAAGGTAGCGCGAGGACGATTCAGGAAGTCACGCATTTATTGATCGAGAGCGGGAATAAGGCGGAATTGGAGACGTTTTTGGTAAAGGGGCTGGCGCGACGCAGTTTGAGTTCAGAAGTGTTGGTGTGGATCTGCAAAGAACGCACCGGTGCCGCACAATCGGTATTTAGTGCTGAACTGGCTTCAGGCTTGATTCATGTGTTGGAGCGGGATCATGGCGAAAGCGGCCGACGCAATCGTGTGCATGATGTGTTGCTGAATGATATGGATTTGATTCCTGATCTGGTGAGAGCCGGGGATTTGAATACGGTGCGTAATTTTGCCCGTAGACTGATGATGTCATCAGTGTTTCGTGATCTGGACAGACGTTCTTTGATGGCCCGTATTGTAAAGATCCATCCTGAGGTTCAGGAATTGATCACTGGGAAAGAAAAGGATGAAGACGATGAAGTGTTGGTGGTTTCCTGGAAAAGTTACAACAGGCGGAAAGAAGAGTTCGATGATCTGGTGAACAAGCAGATCCCTGAAAACCGGAAAGATATTCAGATTGCCCGGGAATACGGCGATTTGAGCGAGAACTTTGAGTATAAGTCAGCTAAGGAATACCAGCGGGTATTGATGCGTCGTCAGGACGACATGGAACAGGAGCTGGGGGCGGCAAAGCCAAGTGATTTCAATGATGCCAATACAACGATTGTATCGATTGGCACTGTGGTAACCATAGAAAACCAGGATGTGAGTGGCGAGGATACTTACACCATTCTTGGAGCTTGGGACAGTGACCCTGATAAAGGCGTGTTGTCCTATGTTTCTGAACGAGCCAAAACTTTGCTCAACCGCAAAATTGGTGATCTGGTGCAGCTTCCAACTGGCCCGGGAGGGGCTTTGGAGAGCTTTCAGGTCAAAGAAATCAAGGCTTACGTGACAAAATCAGCGGATTAAAGCCCGTGAGGGCTGAAGGGAGGTAGGATCAGTCTCAAATCGGCATCAGCCGATAACAAGAGAGGCGCGTATTTTCCGAAGCGAAAATTATGTAATTTTGATATTGAACATTTCTAAAATAAAAACCACAATAACCATAACAGAAATATGCTGGAAACGACGATAATTGATATTCATGCACGGGAGATTCTTGATTCCCGTGGAAATCCAACCGTAGAGGTGGATGTAGCTTTGGCTGGCGGTGCTCTTGGACGAGCGGCTGTTCCCAGTGGAGCGAGTACTGGGGAGCATGAAGCGTGGGAACTGCGCGATGGAGATGCCGATCGCTATTTGGGCAAAGGGGTATGCAAAGCGGTTGCTGCTGTGAATGAAAAAATTGGCGATGCGCTTGAAGGCATGGACGCAACCGAGCAGGGCAGTGTGGACGCATTGATGCTGGAACTCGACGGCACGCCCAACAAAAAAAACCTGGGAGCGAATGCGATTCTGGGAGTGTCACTGGCAACTGCCCGTGCGGCGGCTGAAGGATTGGGTTTGCCTTTGTATAAATACCTAGGCGGTCCCAACGCAAAAGTATTGCCGGTTCCAATGATGAACATCATCAACGGCGGATCCCATTCGGATGCGCCGATTGATTTCCAGGAATTCATGATCGTGCCACGTGGTGCGCCAACTTTTCGTGAAGCTTTGCGCTACGGCACAGAGGTTTTCCATCAGTTGAAAAAAATCCTGCATGACCGTGGGCTTTCGACAGCGGTTGGTGATGAAGGTGGATTTGCTCCAGGTCTGGATTCTGCCGAGGACGCTCTTTCGGTGATTGCTCAGGCGGTTGAAGGTGCCGGATATAAATTTGGTGATGAAATCGCCATTGCTCTGGATGTGGCTTCATCGGAATTTTACGATAAGGAAAAAGGGAAATATGTTTTCTCCAAATCTGACGGATCAGAGCGGTCTGCTTCCGAGCTGATTGACTATTATATCGACTTGCAGAAGAAATTTCCGATCATCTCAATCGAGGATGGTTGTGATGAAAACGATTGGGATGGCTGGAAGGTGATCACTGAAAAGATGGGAGCGAATACCCAGCTGGTGGGTGACGACTTGTTTGTGACCAATGTCAATTTCCTGCAAAAAGGGATCGACATGGGAGTGGCGAATTCCATTTTGGTGAAAGTGAATCAGATTGGCACCCTGACCGAGACTCTGGATGCAGTCGAGCTGGCCAAAGAAAATGCTTATACTTCGGTGATCAGTCACCGTTCGGGTGAGACGGAAGACAATACGATTGCTGATATAGCGGTTGCTACCAATGCCGGGCAAATCAAGACCGGATCATTGAGTCGTTCTGACCGGATTGCCAAATACAATCAACTGTTGCGAATTGAAGAAGAATTGTGTGAAGAAGCTATTTTCGGCGGAAAGATGAAAGTCTGATCTTTTGTCCCGTCTGGATTAGTGCCAGAAAAATCAATATACCATTCCCGGCACTTGCGAGAGCAAGTTGTCGGGGACATTTGAATGATGCGGGACACTGAATTTTACGATCCAGATCGAGAGCCTTTTCAGGAAGAAGAGCCTGAAATAGTGGGCCCCGATATTTGGCAACGCTTGAGCAAGGTCATGGTGGCCTTGATATTTTTGTGCACCGTTGCAGCGGCTCTTCGAGTGTTTGTTCCAGAGATTGAGCGCAGGAACCAGCTTGAACGTCAGGAGCAACGATTCGAGAAACTTCGGGTAGAAAAAACCATGCATGTGGCGCAACTCCAGAAGGAATATGATCTACTGAAAAATGATCGTGAATACCTCGAGATCATAGCACGCGACCGCTTGGATCTTATGAGAGACGGCGAAACGATTATCCGGCTTGATCGCTCGCTGGATGATAAAGCTCCGGCTGCGAAAGGGAAATAGTATGGAACGGAGTGGCGAGACTTTTTTGCTCGAAAATTGAGGGACTGGATCGATGGCGGGAGTGAACGAAAAGGAGCAGGGCATTTTTGATTTCGATAGTGGAAATCTAGATGGGTACGAAAATTTGCAACGCGAGCAGGAGCAACGCCTGCAATCGGTTCGTAAAAAATCAGGCTTACCGGTCGGAAGATGGGTGGAGCTGATGATCAAAGGCCACGCGGGTTGCATTGTAGGTAAGCTGGAATTGCGCTCTTATCCTAATGCCAATGACGCTAGGGGCGAGCTTGAGCTGCAAATCAATAAAATCGCCATCAAACCCGCGGACATCGAGAGCTGTGTCATGCTCGATGACCAGGATATTTGAACCTGAAGGCGGCAATGAGATGAGTGAAAATCTTATAAGTTATTGTATTTCAAAGGGCTTATCTAGATTGCAAAAATATACTCTAAACCTGTTTAATGAAAATTAATGTCAGGTGTGGACAAAGCAGATTTTATAGGGTTTCAGATAATCTGTTTTTTCTCAATGAATAATGAGGAGCAAAAGTCGCTCATTGGGGAGATTGTCGAACAGT
>JAADHD010000172.1 GCA_013152075.1 Verrucomicrobiota bacterium
ACCATTGCCGCCACCGGCTCCGACAAATCCAACGGTTCCGACAAGGTTACCGAACCGTCCGGTGAGACTGTGGCGGGAATGCTTTTGAGTGTCGTGCTCATACCCATGACTTTACTTCGTTTTGCCTGTGGTGTCGATGCTCTTTATTTTTTTATGAAAGTTGGATCCTAGACCATGCTCATCATTTTCGTAAACCTGAATCTACTTGGGGCCTGTCCCCTGAGCCCTGAGCAGCTCCCAGACGCGCAAGTGCGCAATATCTATTCCTTTTCTTGCCGTTTGACAATCACTCTGATTTTTTCGATCGAATAACTCCTCTCACCAAAATGGGCAAATTTTCCGTTCTTACCTACAGGCAACAAAAAGGTTCCGGCGTTACTGCTGCTATTTTTCCATGGATCCGGGATCCACCATATGAATAAAACCGAAAATTTTTCCTTTATAGTTACTCCACCCTCATATGCGATTTTAACAGAACCTGTTACTTCTGACTTTAATTTTTCTAATTCATTTTTCTCGCCATTCCTATTAGGTGCTTTTAAAAATTCTTTCAACAACACCGAAATACCATCGCCGTCGCGAGGTGCGCTGCTCACCTCAAGTAGCGCCATTATTTTTGCGCTCGCGACCAATGGCTCCAATGGACCCAATAGTATTAAAGGTTCCACCGGCTCAGGTTCAGCAAAAGCTCTTGCCATGCCTAAATACAAAACACACAGAATAAGTATATGTGGCAACTTCATGCAATATTAGGTGGGTGAGACATAAATGTTACATAGCTGTAGCTGTAAAAAGAGTCATTTTAAAATTCGATGGACTTTTGATGAAAAGTGAAATAGCTCAAACGGTGCCTCCCTTATCTTAATGCATCTTAAAAGTCATTGCGAGAATCCTCTAAAAAAATTGCCAGTCTACTGTGCCAACTACTTTTTAACCACCTGAGCCAAACGCAGTGCGACAGCCTGTCTGGCGCTACTTAAAAAAACAGGCAATAGTTACGGTCTTTTACTACCTGCCGGGAACTCCCCATGGTTGGAAACCGATCGCATTATTGACGCAAGTATAATGAATCGTCTAACACCCCAAACCCTTTGTTTGCTGTTCGTCCTGCTGATGGGAAGCTTTTGGGGTTCAGTTACCGGCAATGCAGCCGATCAACCCTTCCCCAAAACTCCGGTAAAAACCGGTGATCAAATTCTCTTTCTCGGAGACAGCATCACTCAGGCCGGATTGTATATCGCTTTTATTCAAACCTGGTTGTGGGCGGAACATCCCGACCTGAAACTGGAAATCATCAACCTCGGACTCAACGGGGAAACCGCCAGCGGTAACAGTGAAAAAGACCATCCCTACCCTCGTGCCCATGTCCACGAACGTCTCGACCGAATATTAAAAGCAACGGCCCCCGACCTCGTTTTCATCTGCTACGGTATGAATGACGGCATCTACCACCCCTTTTCAGAAAAACGATTTACTGACTACCAAAACGGCATCAACCGCTTGTTGAGCAAACTCAAAAAACCCGGCCGGAAAATCATTCTCCTGAGCCCGCCACCCTTTGATCTGTTTACCTTCCGCCAACACCACCCCGTTGCGCCGAAAAATCCCGATCCCGATTTCCCTTTCAGTTACAAAACCCCCGCCCAGGATTACGACCAAGTGTTGAAAAAATACAGCCAATGGGTCTTGAAACAAAATAACCAGGTATCCGCCGCGATAGGCCTGCACACTCCGCTCGCTCAACTCATCCAAACCCGACGCGACTCCGACCCCGATTACCAATTTGGTGACGGCATCCATCCACCTGTAGAAGGACACTTTGAAATGGCGCTTACTATTTTAGACACCTTGGGAGCTGATCGAGAAAAAGCCAAAACCCTCCTCAATCACCTGACCCGCTTTTCCCCTCTTCCTGCGGATACAAACTCTTCCCAAGCACCCTCCGCACTCTGGAGCAATATCCTGAAGCGCCACAAACTACTTACCCTCGCCTGGATCGAGCAGGTCGGGCATATGAAACCAGGTAAAGCCAAAACGCTACCTCTTATAGAAGCACTAAAACAAGCTGACACCATTGAAGTGGATATTCACCAAGCTCTGGGTGAAAGTGCAAAAAACTAGCCCTACCAAATCAATGACACCTCAAGTTCTCCTGTCACCCAAAGGCCCAAGCGTTTCCGAAATTGTTTTCGGCACCTGGCGCCTGCTTGACGACGATAGCCGCCCTTCAATTAAAGACACTGTAGAACGACTGGAGCTCTGTCTGGAACTCGGCATCACCACCATCGACACAGCCGAAATATATGGACTCTACACCGTGGAAGCCGCTCTTGGATCCGCCTTCAAAGCAAACCCCGGCTTACGCGATCAATTTCAAATCATCAGCAAGTGCGGCATCGACGTGCCCTCCGAGGAAAAAAACTCCGCCACACTTCCTCACTACAACGCTCGTGCCGACAACTTGATCCGCTGCACTGAAAAGTCTCTACGCTTGCTGAATACCGACCACCTCGACATTCTTCTCGTACACCGTCCCGATTGGCTGACCTCTGCCGACAACACCGGCGGCGGGATCAATCAGTTGATGGCGGAAGGCAAAATCCTACACGCCGGCGTTTCCAACTACAGTCCGTCCCAGTTCGATCTACTCAACGATAGGCTCGAACAACCACTCGTCACCAATCAAATCGAGTTCAGCCTGCTGCGCACGACCCCTCTCGATGACGGCTCCTTAGCCCAATGCGAGTTACATCATATCCACCCAATGGCCTGGTCACCACTCGGAGGCGGTCGCCTCTTTGACAGCAGCAACGATGCCGCCACACGAATCCGAAAATGCATGGACGGGCTACGCGATAAATATGACGGTGCCGATGATGGCACGCTGGCGTTCGCGTGGGTCATGGCCCATCCGTCGAAGCCTATTGCCATTCTGGGAAGCAATCGCCTCGAGCGAATTCGCTCGACGGCTCGTGCGACCAAGATCAAATTGGAACATCAAGACTGGTACGCTCTATGGGAAGCCGCCCATGGTTGCCCCGTTCCTTAGCCCATCCATCCCTCCCACATCGTCACCATGAAATATCTCATCCTAACCTCAGTTTTCACCCTGTTCCTCATCACTTATTCCGGGCAGTCCGCCCCTCTTCTAAAGATGTCGAGAGGAAGCTCCCTCGTTTTGACTTCCATTTTTGCATCTTTCCCCTATAATACGGCGATAATTCCGGCACTTTCGTTTTGACATAGCGAAGGATTGGGGCTTTTAGGATACGACACCAATAAATATGAAACTACTTTCGGGAACTTTAACCCTGCTAGCCGGAGCCGTAATGCTCCTGAGCAACACGTCGTGCGCCACCTCATCAGACCGTAGCCCCTCCGCGATCACCAAGGTGAAATACTTTCATCTTGATCCAGTAAACCGGGTGCGGACTTTCGACCGAATGATCAGCTTTGACCAAGGCTATCACCGCTACGGCGCTGTCGACAACCAACAGCTTCAAGAAAAAACCGGGCACTACTACAGTGTTTTCTGGAAAACCGAGGACCGCACAGCCAACGTCAAACTACGCATGGATTATCGCCATCAGAGCACCGGCCCAAAAGAATACTCCTTTGAAATCGATGTCGATAAAATCCGTCGCCGCAACGTGACCAAGTTCGCCGTAGTCGGCGAAGATTATCTGACTCTCGGGCCGGTAACGGCGTGGAAAATTACGCTGATGGTCAATGGCGAGATTGCAGGCGAAAATAAATCCTTCCTTTGGAAATAGAAATTGGACAACTTTGCACGAACAACGGGGGAGCTCCCAACTCCCCCCCTCAATGACGCCCCTCTCTGCTGGCTCAAGCCGGACAGGAAGGATGGCCTTGTATATTTAAAACGACATTTTTATTACAAGAGGCCCGGCGTCTGACAACCTTCCTCTAAATAAATCCCATTTTCTCTCTCACCCCACGGACAAGTTGACGGCAACG
>JAADHD010000264.1 GCA_013152075.1 Verrucomicrobiota bacterium
GTAATCCCCATTGCCTCCCCCTGCCTCAATTCCTGACAGAACACCCCTTCCCCGCCTATTCCCTGTTATTGTTAGCCCTCCTGAGCCTGATTGCTGGCACACTTGTTTTCCTGAGCAATCGAACACGCATTTATTTACTGCTCCCCCTCCTGGCTCCTGGCCTACTCACAGTTATCCATGCGAAAATTGGCGGTAATCTGTTATACCCCTGGTATATGGTCGGCTTCCTTCCCTTGTGTATTGTCCTGCTATCCATCGGACTGGAGCGCATCAGCCGCCTGATCCCTCCTCGTTCATCTGTTGTTGTAATCTCCGTTTTTTTTCTCGCCGTCTTCGCCATAACCACTCAAGCCCAGCGACAACTTTTCCGCAATCATTCTGTAGAAGCACTCGCCGAATCCGTGCGACTCACGCGGACGGTTATCAATCCGTTTCATCCGGACATCGACGAAGTGATCACGCTTAATATTGTGCATGCCACCAAGACCTATGATCCTGCCCATTTGCCAATCCGCTCCTTTCAAGCCCTGATTGACGCATTGAAGCAAGCAGACTCCACCAACCGGCCACTCTATATCAATTTAGCAAACCCCGGCCTGTTAGGGCTCTACCTGCCTGAAGTAGAAAAATTAATTTGGAACACAGACGTTTTTAAAGCTCCTACACTCATCTATGGACTGCAAAACCCTTGCACTCGTTACATTTTCCAATACCGTCCCCATTCAATCGAAAACATATCTCTGCCAAAAATCCCCGCAAAAAATCCTTAATCCACGTTTGTTCGCAAAATTTACAGGCAAATCGTTCATAATTAGTATTGCACCTCTTGCACTCACCTGTTAAATAAATCTTCTCTAGAAAAATGGCTGATCGTTATGAAATCAAAGGCAAAGTTGGCAGAGGTGGCATAGGTGCTATTTATCTGGCGTATGACAGCATCTTGAAGCGCGATGTCGCGATCAAACGCCTGCTACCGTTGGAAGAAACCAACTTGAACGAGTCGGCCGAAAACACCCTGACCAGGGAAGCCGAAGCACTTTCCCGCCTCCAGCACCCCAACGTGATCACTCTCTTCGCATTCGAGGAGGACGAAGAGGGCCCGTTTGTGGTCATGGAGTACATTGAAGGCGATACCATCAAAGACACCATCGACAACGGTGCTCTCAGCCTGGAAGATTTTCAAATAGTAGCCAGTCAGTGCTTGGATCCCCTGATTACAGCGCAGGATCTTGGCCTGTTGCATCGCGACATCAAGCCGGCCAACATCATGTTACAGTGGCTTTCCTCTGGAAGTTTCCAGGTCAAAATCCTCGACTTCGGATTGGCTAAGTTCAGCCAAACCCCCTCTCTGCAAACCCTCGACCAGACAGGCTCGTTTCTAGGCTCTATTGAATACCTTGCTCCGGAACAGCTTGAACTCAGACCGCTAGACCCAAGAACCGACCTCTATTCACTGGGTTGCGTGCTCTATTACTGTCTGGCACAGCGCGCTCCATTCGAGGGAGCCAATCCCGCAATCACCACAACCAACCACCTCAACCACGTGGTTACTCACATCGCTGAAATCAGAGAAGATATCCCACGACCGATTGCCGATTGGCTGATGTTGCTGATAGCCCGGCAACCCGATGATCGACCAAAGGATGCCCGAGAAGCCCTGCAACTATTCAAACAGGCTCAGAGAGGAGAAGCTCCTCAAATCTCCGGCGAAGCCGGCCCAGCTTTTGCTATTGCGGTGAACTCTCCTGCTCCCGCTGCTACTCCCGCTCCTGCAATGGCCACAGCAAATGCCGTTCCTGCGGTCACGCCACCACCACCTTCTGTGTCAGGCCCCGTTCAAGCGGCAGTTCCTGAAGTTTCCGGCCCTGTCGCCCCACCCGCATCAGTGACGGCTGCCCGCGCAATCCCAGTTGATGCCCCTGTCCCCCAACAAGCAGCTACGGGAGCTATTACCAATAGACTGATCACTGGTGCCCAAACGCCAACCCAGGGGGCCACAACCAAAAGACTGCTTACCGAAGCCCAGATTCCGGCAACAGGCTCCTCCACTAAACAACTAGTCACTGGAACTGGCCCCATAACCGCAAACCTTCGTCCGAATGTTCCGCCGAGCACTCAAACAGGCAGAGTCTCCAAAATCCCTATTTCAAATGCTCCCTCCGGTTCAGACGACGCTCAAAAAAGCAACATTGCCAGCAAAATTCCGAAATACTCGCCAATGACATGGACGGTTATCGTCTTGTTCCTCATTATCATAGCGCTTGTGGCTTACCTCATTGTCAACCGAGGCGATAAAGGCAATAACAGATATACCCACGCATCACCTGAAGCCTATTCGCTTCAGATAGGTCAGATCAGCGGTATCAGATCCGCTTGACCAAGAACTTGGCGTTTCTCCCATTCTGCTCCCATTTCGTGCGGCGCCCTTCGGGCATCTCTTCCAGGTTATTGCTTTCCTGATACGAAAACCGATTCATAAAATATTCCGCTGTTTGCGTAGAAAGCACAAACAGCTGGTTCATTTTTAAGGACTTAGCTCTATTTTCAAGATAGGTGATTAGAGCTTTCCCGTATCCTTGACACTCGTGATCATTTTTCACATGAATGCAAGCAAGTTCAGCGGCCATCTCTGCAGAATAGACATGCAGAGCGCCAACTCCCACCACGTTACCATCAATTTCCATGACAATGTAATCATCCAGATGGTCCAAAATGTCATTCTTGTCTCGTTCAACCAATTGCTCATCCTCAACGGCCCGGCGCATCATCAGTAGCATTTCATCGACATCAGCCGGAGTCGCCTTGCGGATCTGTTGATAATCATCGGCAAAAATCATGGTGCCGATGCCTTCGTTGCTAAAAAGCTCCGCTAATAAAGCATCGTCCCGGTTTCCATTGATCAGATGAACTCGGTTTACCCCTTCCCGGCACGCACGAACGGCTTGTTTGAGTTTCGACCGCAAACCCGAGGAGACTTCGCCTGCCTCGATGCGGCCCCACAACTCCTAACCCTGCTCCGCCGACAGCTGCCTGGAGCTTTGCAAGTCCAAGCCATAATGAGGCTCGTCTTCTGTCACAAAAATAACTTTAGCCGCCTTCAGCGCCACTCCAATAGAAATGGCAACCTGATCGGAATTCATCAGCAATGTACGCCCAGCCCCATCGTAGCCCAATGGAGGCACCACCGGCAGAATATCCTTTTCTATAAATCCTTCCAACATCTCATGATCCACCCGATCCAACTTGCCGCTATGTCCCTGATCTTCCCCTTTTACTACCCCCGCCGGATGCGCGGTGATCACATTTGCCATCACCGCACGAATTTTGAGTGCAGTAAGATCCTGCATCACGTCATTTCCCAGCCGGGTGATCGCATCAAGACTGAGTTCCAGTGTTGCTTCGTCCGTCAGGCCAATCCCGTCGTTATTTGACAATTTAACCCCCCGTTTTGCCGCCAGATTCTCAATCTGACGAGATGCGCTGTGCACCAGCACAATCTTAATCTCCAAAGAGCGCAAAACAGCAAGGTTCAACAAAATGTTAGAAAAATTCTCTGAAGCCACCACCGCGCCATCCAATACAATCACGAAGGTTCGCCCGCGAAACTGCGGCACATATTGCAAGATCCCTCTGAGATCCCCAAATTTATTCGTTTCCGTCAAATCTCCCATGCTTTTCGATACGCCTCACCTTGCCATAATTTCTGCGCAGCATCCTGCCCGGCTGCCAAACGTCCGGTTTTCGAATCGACCTTAAGGGCGCCCGTCGTTCGATAAGCGATGTTACCATAATGACAAAACATTGTGCGATAATCTGTGGTTTTTTTCAGCAGATTCGGCGGCGGGCCCTCTATCGTCTTAAAATTGCTCGCCAGACGGTTGGCTGTCCACATCACTAGCATAAGCGGCTTTCGTATTCGGCACGTCAAGATACCCTTTGATGTGACCGCGCCCTCGACTGAGTCCCGCCACC
>JAADHD010000469.1 GCA_013152075.1 Verrucomicrobiota bacterium
CATGCCGCCTTGCTCGAGAGACTTTAGTAAATTCTTGCGATCGGCTCCGAAGATTTCCCGATCAAGCTTGAGCGACGTTTCGGTGATTCTGTCATGCGGACAGTTGTCTGTGTTTCCTCCGCCATTGCCGACCCAGCGTTTCAGGCTCCATTCAGCGTTGAAACCAAGCTTTTCATAGAGGGGTTGCCCTTCTGGGGTGGCGTCTAATTTGACGCAACGTATCTTTTGATCATCGCGTAGATAGGTGATGCAGTGTTCGAGCAAGGCTTTGCCGAGTCCACGTCGCCGAAAATCGGGATGCACTAACACCATGCCGATCCATGCCAGATCTTTGCCGTAGCAGGTGGTCGTCGCAGTGCCGGCGGGTTCGCCGTTCCATTCGGCTATAAAACAGCCATTGGGTTGTAGCGAAATGAAACGCCGCCAGTCGGTCAGCGTTTGATTCCAACCGGCGATGTTGCGAACTTCATTGGCGAAGACCAGATCTTCATCGCGCATGGTTCTGAGCTGGATGCTCATAGCAATGGGTGCGGGCAATCAGGCATTGCAGAATTTTCGCATTTGATCCAGCACGGCCGGAACTTTTTCGAAAGGGTTGTCATCTTCTTCGTATTCAAGAACGACATAACCCTGATATCCCGAATCCTGTATTATTTTTCCGATGCGATCCAGATCCGCCGGACCCGGAGCGGGGTCTCGCATATTCATTTTCAGTTGTACGTTCACTGCATAAGGAGCTGTTTCCGCAATATCTTTGTAGGGATCAGTTGTTCGGAAATTTCCGGTATCCAGGTTGACTCCAACCCAGGGACTTTTGACAGCTTTGACGATTCGCAGCAGACGGCCGGAGTCAGAGATGCTGTCGTGATTTTCGATGCCGAGCATAATGCCTTTTTTGCCTGCGTATTCACCGGCTTCCTCCAGCGATTCAGCGGCAAAACGCTCGGCGTCGGCCTCGCTCACTCCCTTGGGGTGACCGCCGGCGAACACACGGATATGAGGCGCACCCATCAGAGCAGCCCGATCAATCCATAGTTTAACATATTCCATTTGCTTGGCACGTTCTTCGGAACCTTTTGGATTGGAAAAATTATTACCCACCGCAGTGCCGCAAATTTCCACTCCGCGTTGATGCGCATAGGCTCGCATATCAGCGTAGTATTGCTCGTCGGCATCTCCTGGGAAAAAGTAACTGGTTAACTCTGCACCACCGCAATTGTGTTTAGCGCAGAAATCGACAAAACCGTTCATCGTGATCTGCGGTTCTTTCACTCCCTTCTTGGGCTTGCCTTTCATCCAGGAAAAATAATTCCGCATAGAATAGGCAGCCAGACCCAATCGCAGTCGAGCGCCGCCCGGAGCTCGATTGAAGGGTTTGTTAACAGCCAAGACACTGTTGCCTAAACTGGCACCACTGAGGCTAGCAGCGGTGATTCCAGCAGTTCTTAAAAAATTTCTTCGACTGGGGTGTTTCATAGTGGGGTGAATCTAGCACAATGAGCGAGATGCGGAAGTGGAACATTTTCTAGCTTGGGAAATGGTGAAGGTTCCTTGCTTGATTCGATGCTTTCATGCCCTAATTTGAATAGTGAAAAACTGTTGTCGGACTTTACTTTTACTATCTCTGTTTGCAGTCGCTTGCCAGCCTACGGTGCCGAAGGCGATAGAGGCGGCTGACGTGGAGGACTTGCCGCCCTTTGATCCGGCTACTCAGCAAGCGTTGGCTCTACTGAGCTTGGAGCATTCCATCCATTTTTTGGAAAGTAATCCAAAGGCGATCCTGCTCGACATCAGAGGGCGTGAAGAATATGACAAAGCTCACCTTCCAGGTGCGGTTTATTTTCCATATGACTTCAAAAAACTATCAATTGAAGAGGCTCTGGAATCCAACCCTGGTTTAGGCAAGAGGGGCGTCTATTTCATCTACGGTAGTAAGGAGAATTTTTATGTGATTGATGTGGCCCATCGCTTCATAGGTTCGGGACATCAGTATATTTTTGTTATGAGTGGAGGGATTGAGGACTGGATTGCGAAAGGATTGCCGGTGGAGACAACTGCTATATTGGAATAGTGGGGAATCTGCTGCGGGAGATTAAGGTTGCTCCGTTTTCCTGATTGCGGCATAATATAAATATGAAATTCAGAGGTTTCATGGTGGCAGTGGTGTGGTTGATGATTTGTCTGTCCGCCGAAGCGCAAAACATTCGCAAAGAATTGCCAACTAATCACGCGCCTGCGGATCTATTGCGTCCGCTGTTGAAAAAAACGCTTTCACCACAGGGCCGCTTTGTCGTTTTTGCCACTAAAGGAACCGTATTGGTCATTGATACGGCTGACAAAGTTCGGGCTGCGGAATTGGCGCTTGCGACCATGGACTCGCCTGTTCCGGACGTAGTGCTCGACTTCGCAATTAATCCAGGCAACAAAATGCCCAGCAGCCCTCGGAAGATTAGTTTTTCCGGCTTTTGGAGGGATTTCCCTTATCCTACCGCTTATTTGGCACCAAGAATCCCTACCGCCGTAGGTGCGGGAGGGAACTTTGTCATTACTCCCGCCCATCCGACAGGATTCAAGAGGCGCAAAGTTGGCGTTGTTCTCGAAACGCAAGCCACACCAAATTCGGACGGTAGCGTGACTTTGGACATCAACCACAGTAGTACGGAGTTTGCTGGATTTATCAATTACGGGTCAGCTATTTTTGGAAGTGGAGCCCAGGGAGTCATTCCCCTTAACAATGCGATTGCTAACCCTGGATTTTTCGGGCCTCTTATCAATGCAAATACGATTTTGATGCCGATATTTGATACGACGAAATTTTCAACTCAGATCGTAGTGCGCCCAAGGGTAGCCAACAACATTGTGACTGTGGATATGATCCCTCAATTGAAGGTGATCAGTAATGTCGAGCCAGGTTTTGAAGGGAAAGTGTTTTCGCTTAAGCAATACCAAACACGTGTCCTCATTCAGAATGGGCATGTGGGAGCAGTAGATGGATTTAAAGGTGCCAGTCCCGAATTCAACCGGCATTTCCTTGGCGCAAAAGAAAATGCCGAAGGGCCAACTGCGATAAAAATTCGAGCCCGGGTTAGGTCTGGCAAAAAGGTGGATTAGAATGGTGGAGCGGGGGAGGGATTTTATGGGTATGTCAGTAAACTCTCGCCTGGCAAATTCGGGCATGGTCGAGGCCGTTTGTGGCTGTGATGAAAATACGAATAGCGGAGAGAGAAAGGGGATCGAACTCGTGCACGCGTTTGCGTTGATAATTGCCCGTGACGTCCAGCAAGTGCGTCCATTGTTTTCCGTTAAAGGTTTTGATGCTGTAGTCTCGTATGGTTTCGGGCTGCGCCTTGCCCCAGATCATCGAATCACTGTAAGCGTCGAGTTGACTGAGGGTGAGGTGGCGGTGCAAACCGGTATCAAATACCAGATGGATTTGTGATACGTGAACGGGTTCCGACCAGGTGATTTCGAGGGCGGCTGGAAAACCGTCGGAGGGATCTGACATCCAACGGTGGGTTCCTGGATGGCTTCGTTGTTTCGAGGCCCCGCGTTCTCCGTGAACGCTGCGGGTTTGAGTAGAACTTATGTTTGTCGCTTCACCTCCGGTTTGTTCACTGCTTGAAGATAGGGTGGCATGGTGAATCAAATCAGTGGCTTTGTTGTTTGCCCGATCAATGAGAAAGGCATCGTCACACAGTAGCTGTTGTTGGATGCTGTTGATTAGTTCTGTTTGCGAAGAAATCTCAGATGGAGAAACTTTTGCATCCACGGCAAGCGCGGCTGCTGTGCCGACTCCCTGACCCATCACCGCGCAGGTGGCCATGACGCGAGTGGAGGAAAAGGCAACGTGAGTGGCCGAGTGATTGCGCCCGGCGAACATCAGGTTTTCTATGTCACGCGAGATGCAGGAACGAAGGGGGATGTCATACAGGTGGGGAAGCGGATGTTGCTCGCAGGGTTGCAGTCCC
>JAADHD010000067.1:0-3967 GCA_013152075.1 Verrucomicrobiota bacterium
CAAGCTAAGCAGAAAAAGCCATGGCGTTTACGAAATGACAATTCTAGGCATGCAACCTATGGCACACGCTTCACTCCGTGTCCGAGCAACCAACCAACAATACCGACTCGCCTTCATTCTCAAAAAATTCGAAGCCGAAGGTCACGACCTCAAATTACTCGACCAAGCCACTCTCAACTCTCTACCCACACAAATCCTCCCCAATCTCAAACTCTCCATCGACTTCGATAAACGCCAGATTACCACCCCAACTGAAATCCCCAACACCAAGCCTATTTCCTTCTGATCTTTTCCACTTCTTATTCGCGTTGATTCGCGTCCATTCGCGGTTCTCCCCCTCCCCAAAAATCCACAGGCTTTCGCTTGTGAAACCCTCGATCCCACGTAAATTTCCAACCTCTAATTCTTAAGCCATAACCATGTCCAGAAAACTCAGTCACATCGCCCCCGAATGGTGGGATTACACCACCCTCGACGACGAACTCATCAATGACGCCGCCAACATGACGGCTGACGATTTACTCCAACTCTCCCGACCCGGATTCAATGTCGTTTTCTACGATACCCTGGAGGATTTCTACCTCGCCGAAGCACTCGAATACATCGATTCCTGGAAACAATCCACCGCTGACAATCCAGTAGGAATTTGCGGACCCGTCGGTCCTACCGAACAGATGCCATTGGTTGCACGGCTGGTAAACGAGCTCGGCATTAATCTCAAAAGCGCCCACTTCTGGGGCATGGACGAATGGATTGGTAAATATGGTAAAGCGGTCTCGACCGACCACCCACTCTCATTCGAAAGAACCGACCGCGGTATGTTATTCAATCAACTCAAACCCGAGTTGGTAATGGCTGACGAAAACCTTCACTTCCCCACCGAAAACGTTTCCGAATACATCAGCACCTGGGATGACGTTCGCTGCGCGGTGATGCAAGGTGGTCAGGGCGACATCAAACACTGGGCTTTCAATGATCCGCTCAAACGCGAAGGACAATACGCTGACGAACCACCAACACCGGAAGAATATCGTGCGCTCGGCACTCGTATTGTCGAACTGCACCCGGTCACCCTGGCTCAAAACGCCCGCACCTCCGGCGGCGGCAACGTCACCCTGGTTCCAGCTAAAGCGGTAACCGTCGGCCCCTTGGAAACCTGGAAAGCAGAGAAAGTCAGTATCTGGCATGCCGGCACTCATGACAATCCGCTGGGACAAAGGCTGACCGCCATGATGATCTCCAAAGGCATCGCCGATTCCTCTGTGCCAATGTCACTGCTGGCCGATCACCCCAATGTACAGTTCAACTATTATCGCCCCGGCATCGGATCTTGCGATGTTGATATGCATTAGGCCGCATTGCAATTTAGATGCCTAAAATTATTTTGATAAAATCGACCGATTCAAATGTATCGCGGACGTGCGAGCCGCACATCCCTACCATTCCGCTTTTGACAGAATCAAAAACCGGTAGGGACGACCGGCTCGGTCGTCCGTCGAATGCGAAAAAAACATTCAATCCAAGTGCACCCATCATTCGCAGGACTGATTTTCAAACTAGTATCTTCATCAGCACATGAGCAAATACGCCATCGGACTCGACTACGGAACCAATTCCTGCCGATCACTGTTGATCAATCTGGACAATGGCGACGAACTCGGCTCGGTCGTATTCCCTTACCCTTCCGGTGAACTGGGAATTCTGACCGACCCTTCTGATCCAAACATCGCACGTCAGAACCCGCAGGATTATCTCGACGGCCTGGAAGCCATCGTTTGCGGCGCGATCAAACAGGCTAAGGAAAAAGATACCACCTTCGACCCCTCCGACGTAATCGGCATTGGAGTAGATACTACTGGCAGCACTCCCCTACCTGTCGATGAGGAAGGCACTCCGCTCGGCCTTAAGCCCGAGTTCAAAGACAATCTCAACGCCATGGTCTGGCTGTGGAAAGATCACACCAGTCACCAAGAAGCCGCCAACATTACTGCCACCGCTGAAAAAATGCGCCCAAGCTATCTGGCCAAGTGCGGAGGTATTTACTCCTCAGAATGGTGGTGGAGCAAAATCTGGCGCTGTCTGAATGTCGATCCCGAAGTTTTCGCCGCCGCGCATTCGTGGGTCGAACACTGCGACTGGATTCCAGCGGTTCTCACCGGCACGACGCAGCCTGATCAGATTTCCCGCAGCGTTTGTGCCGCTGGTCACAAGGCCATGTTCAACGATGAGTGGAACGGCCTGCCGGATAAAGAATTCCTGACTCAATTGGACCCGGCCCTAGCGGACCTGCGCGATCGCCTTTACGACAAAGCCGTCAGCTCCAATCAAAAAGCCGGCGGCCTTACTTCCGAATGGGCTGACAAACTCGGTTTACCGGAAGGCATTGCCGTGGCCGTTGGCGCTTTTGACGCGCACATGGGAGCCGTAGGCGCTGGGGTAAAAGAAGGAACGCTGGTGAAAATATTAGGCACCAGCACCTGCGACATCACGGTTGCGCCCAACGACAAAACCCTCGCGAACATTCCAGGCTTGTGTGGCGTAGCCAACGAATCCGTATTACCCGGTCACTACGGCATCGAAGCCGGTCAATCGGCCGTCGGTGATATTTTCCTGTGGTTCGTCAACAATCTCGTTCCGGACAGCTACGGCAAAACGGTCGGTGAAAAATTCGAGAACATGGAAGTCGAACTGGCCAAACAGAAACCCGGCGAGACCGGTCTGCTGGCTCTGGATTGGAACAACGGCAACCGCACCATCCTCGTCGATGTACGCCTGACCGGCCTCTTACTCGGCCAAACTCTGCACACCCAGGCTCACGAAATTTACCGCGCCCTGATCGAAGCCACCGCCTTCGGAGCCCTGACCATCATCAAGCGCATGGAAGAACACGGCGTGCAAGTTCGCGAGGTGGTGAACACCGGCGGCCTGTCGTTAAAAAACGAAACCCTGATGCAGATTTACGCTGACGTGATTGGCCTGCCGATGAAAGTGGCCTCCAGTGAACAGACCTGCGCTATGGGGGCCGCCCTGTTCGGAGCCGTAGCCAGCGGCACCGTGACATTGGAAGAGGTGCAACAGGCCAGCTGCAAAATGCAGGAAAGAGTTTACACTCCGCATCCTGAGAACCAGAAAACTTACGCAAAGATCTATCAACTCTATCGCGAGCTCCATGATGCTTTTGGCACAACGGAGTGGCAGGGAAAAATAGATCACGTCATGAAAGACCTGATCGATCTCCGTCAACAAGCACGCACCGGAAAATAGTTATGCTGGATGAACTACGACAGGAAATTTGTTTAGCCAATCAAGAATTGGAAACTTCCGGATTAGTCAAACTGACCTTCGGCAACGTCAGCGGCATTGATCGCGACAAAGGGATTTTTGGCATCAAACCCAGCGGCGTGGCTTACGCAGACTTGAAGCCCGAGCAAATTGTCCTGATCGACCTCGAAGGCAAAATCGTCGAAGGAGATCTCCGTCCCTCATCGGATACCAAGACCCATCTGAAACTTTATCAGTCCTGGCAATCAATCGGCGGCATCACCCATACTCACAGCATTCACGCCACTACTTTCGCTCAGGCAGAATGCCCACTCCCCTGTTTTGGCACCACTCACGCCGATCACTTTTATGGTGAAGTGCCCCTCTGCCGCGCTCTCGATCCCGAAGAAGTCGAGATCGATTATGAAGGCAATACCGGAGTGGCGATCGTTCAGCACTTTGAGCAAAACGGTCTTGATCCAATTACCATGCCCGCTGTTTTGCAAAAACACCACGCCCCCTTCACCTGGGGAAAAAACGCCAAGGATTCGGTGAAAAACAGCATCGCCCTGGAAGTCTGCGCCAAGATGGCTATCGGCACTTTACAGCTCGCTCCCGCTAGCAGTCCTATCCCCGCTCACATTCTTGAAAAACATCACCAGCGCAAACACGGCGCAAATGCGTATTACGGGCAGTAGGCTAAAAG
>JAADHD010000067.1:4037-5067 GCA_013152075.1 Verrucomicrobiota bacterium
TTTTTGTCGACAATATCCTGACGATATTGGCTGTGACAGGAAGTGCATCTCGCCAACGTATTGCTGACAGCCTTGAGCGTCGCCTCCATATCTTTTGCTTTCGCTGCTTCGATGATAGTATCCGCCGTGCGGTGAAAGTCGGCTCCCAAATCAGCAAACCCCTCTGCCCCGGCCCCCATACGCGCGCACATCTGCTCTTGCTGTTCGCTATAAGATATCCGTGAAGCTGATTTTTCAATCGCCGCAAAATCTCCCTCTGACAAAGCTTGCACAATTTCCTGAACCACCACCAGATGATCGCGCATGTTTTCTTTCTGATGATTCGCCATCATTGGGACCAAGGGAACCGGGCGGCGCGTATCCATCTCATCCAATTGATCCTGCGCTGATGACATTGACGAATTTTCTGACCGCTGACAGGCCACCAAAACTGCAAACATCGCAATAACAGCCAATACAGCTGAGTTTGTGAAAAATATCCGAGTATTCATAAGTGATTGTTCGTATCAATCCGCAGCCCGAACCCGGAACCCACAGACAATTAATATCACATTGTCCCTTGTCCATTCTCCGTTGTCAATTGCCCCAATTCTCCATTGTCAATTGCTCCCCCTTCCCCTATGATCCCCGCAATGCCCGACGATCCCCAACAAAAACACCCGACCCCCTTTCAGCGTAAAACACTGTGGGCGGGAATCACCGCTCTGTCGCTGGTGGTAACGGGCGGTATTGTTATCGGCCTGATCCTACTCTCCAGCACGGTACTCGGCTACCTGCAGCCTGTATTGGTTCCTATCGCTGTCGCTGGCATTATCGCCTATCTGCTCGAACCCGCCATTCGCTGGTTGCAGGAAAAGAGGGACCTCGAACACCATAAAGCCGTATTAACCGTCTTCGTTGGCTTTCTACTGCTGATTCTGATTCTGGCTGCACTGGTAATTATTCCGACCGTGCAAAAAACTGACGAGCTCATCGAACACCGAGCCGAAATCCAGAAAAGCGTGACCGAAGGAGTCAAAGCCGCCCTGGA
>JAADHD010000194.1 GCA_013152075.1 Verrucomicrobiota bacterium
ACCTCCCGAGCACACGAATAGTATGGTAAGAGTAAACACATTGTTTACAAACTCCACTGGTTTGTGGGACCGGAAAATGTGGACAATCCGTCTTCATTGACTCGTGTATTGCCGCACCGCTAAACTCGACCCTTCCCCGTGTGAGCATGCTTTTAACATGCCAGATCGGCCCGGTCTGTAGCGCAGAAAATCAACATAGCCATCGTCGGGCTCGGATTCGGAGCCGAGTTTATTCCTATCTACAAGCGGCATGCGCAGGCAAATATGATGGCGATCTGTCGCCGGGACCAAGCTGAGTTGGATAAATGCGGTGACGAGTATGGGGTGGAAAAACGTTTTACGGATTATGATGAATTGCTCGCCGATCCTGAGATCGATGCGGTGCATATCAATACGCCGATCCCGGATCACGCGGCGCAATCGATCAAGGCGTTGAAAGCGGGCAAACATGTCGCCTGTACGGTGCCGATGGCGACCAGTGTTGAAGATTGTCTGGAGATCATCCGGCTGACGCAGGAGACTGGTTTGAAATACATGATGATGGAGACGGTGGTTTATTCGCGGGAGTTTCTATTCATGAAAGATCTGCATGAGAAGGGGGAGTTGGGTAAGTTGCAGTTTCTTCAGTCATCGCATGTGCAGGATATGGATGGGTGGCCGGGTTACTGGCCGGGATTGCCACCGATGCATTATGCGACTCATTGCGTGGGGCCGGTGTTGGGCTTGGCGCGTAAGGATGCGGAGTATGTGTCGTGTTTTGCCTCGGGAACGATTCGTGAGGAGATGCATGATATCTACAACTCGCCATTTGCGGTGGAGACGACGCATATCAAGATGAAGGATTCGGATTTGAGTGCGCGGGTGTATCGCTCGCTGTTTGATGTGGCGCGGCAGTATCGGGAATCGATTGATGTTTATGGTTCGAAGAAGTCGGTGGAGTGGCCGTTGATCGAAGGCAAGCCGATGGTCATGCACACGGCAAAAAGACCGGAACCGGAGATCCCAGAGGAAGTAGAGTGCCCGGACTTTGGGCATTTGCTGCCGGATGAGATCGCAGGGTTTACCACGGGCGGGGTTTATGATGACGGGGATAACGAGCATTTGTCGTTTACCCAGGGGGCAGGGCATGGCGGGTCGCATCCGCATTTGGTGCATGAGTTTTTGACGGCGTTGGTGGATGGGCGGGAGCCGTGGCCGAATGCGAAGCAGTCGGCGAATTGGACTTGCACGGGGATCTGCGCGCATGAGTCGGCGTTGGCGGGTGGGGAGTTGAAATATTTGCCTGTGGAGACGTTGTCGTAGGAAGAGAAGAGAACCGCGAATGGACGCTAATAAACGCGAATAAGAGGGGAATGAAGATGAGGAGAGGAGAAATGAATAATATTAAAATAGGTTTTTGGTTAGTGTTGGTGGTGTTTGAGGTGGCTGGGGTGGGCTGGGCGGCGGATGAGGTGGGGGTTTCGTTTGAGAAGCGGCAGTTGTCGCAGGTGTTTTATTCGGAGGGGGCTTGTTTTGGGGATGTGGATAAGGATGGGGTGAATGATGTGGTGTCGGGGCCTTATGTTTATTTTGGGCCTGAGTTTGAGAAAAAGGCTGAGATTTATCCGGCCAAGCCGTTTAAGGCGAAGGGTTATTCGGATAACTTTTTTTCCTTTAGCGATGACTTTGACGGGGACGGATGGGTGGATGTGTTGGTACTGGGGTTTCCGGGCAAGCAGGCGATCTGGTATAGGAATCCGGGTAAGGGGGTGAAAGACGGTAAGGGGCATTGGGAGAAATATGTGGTGTTTGATCAGGTGGATAACGAATCGCCTGGCTATCAGGATGTGACCGGGGATGGCAAGCGGGAGATTATTTGTTCCAAAGGCGGGGTGCTGGGTTATGTCAGTCCGAATTGGGGAGAGCCTACTAAAGCTTGGGTTTTTCATAAGATATCAGGCGATAAAGCGACGGGAGCGAAGTTTACGCACGGTCTTGGCATCGGCGATGTGAATGGGGATGGGCGGCAGGATTTTCTGGAAAAGAACGGCTGGTGGGAACATCCGGAATCACTGAAGGGTGATCCAGTTTGGAAAAAGCATGATTTTGCTTTTTCGGGTGGTGGCGGTGCGCAGATGTATGCCTACGATTTCGATGGTGATGGTGACAATGATGTTCTGACCAGTCTGGTTGCGCATGGATATGGGCTGGCTTGGTATGAGCAGGTGGAGGGTGATGAGAAATTCAAGGCGCATCTGATCGTTGGAGCGACTCCGGCGGAGAATCCCTATGGGGTGAGTTTTAGTCAGATGCACGGCATTGATCTGGTGGACGTGGATGGTGATGGGGTGAAAGACATTGTGACGGGCAAACGTTATTGGGCGCACAATGGGCATGATCCGGGCGGCAATGACCCGGCGGTGTTGTATTGGTTTCGCACGGTGAGAAAACCTGCTGCGGGGGGAGTCGATTTTGTGCCGTATCAGATTGATGACGACTCCGGAGTCGGAGTGGGGGTTGTGGCTCGGGATTTGAATGGTGACAAGTTGGTGGATATTCTGGTGGGGAATAAAAAGGGCACCTTTGTGCACCTGCAGAAACGCGGCAAGGGGGCGTCGTCAGGTCGGGCATTGAAACCGCCGAAGCGTAAAGGTCTGGCAGAGCAGGGGTATAAGCCGGATGAGGCTTTGAAAAAAATGACTCTGACCGAGGGTTTTAATAAGAGTCTGGTGGCGGCTGAGCCTGACATCAAACAGCCGATTGCGATGACGATTGATTCGCGTGGACGGATCTGGGTGGCGGAGGCCTATTCTTATCCTTTCCGACAGCCAGATGACAAAGCGCGTGACCGGATTGTGATTCTTGAAGACAAGGATCAGGATGGAAAGTTCGAGACGCGTAAGATTTTCACTGAAGACTGAAGGGCTGAATTTGGTCAGCGGACTGGAGGTTGGTTTTGGCGGAGTCTGGGTGGGAGCAGCTCCCTATTTGATGTTTATTCCTGATAAGGATGGTGATGATAAAGCGGATGGCGAGCCGCAAATTTTGCTCGATGGCTGGGGTTATCAGGATACCCACGAGACGCTGAATTCGTTTATTTGGGGGCCGGACGGCTGGTTGTATGGATGCCACGGAGTGTACACCCATTCGAAGGTGGGCAAACCGGGAACGCCGGAGAAAGATCGCATACCGATGAATGCCGGGGTGTGGCGATATCATCCTGAGAAACACAAGTTTGAAGTGTTCGCCTGGGGTTCGAGCAATCCCTGGGGCGTGGATTTTAACGATTATGGCCAGGCATTTATCACCGCTTGTGTGATTCCACATTTGTATCACGTGATCCAGGGAGCGCGGTATCAGCGCCAGAGTGGTCAACATTTTAATAAGTATGTTTTTGATGATATCAAGACCATTGCGGATCACTCGCATTATGCAGGCAGAGTGTTGCGAACCAAGTCTCCGGCGACGCTCGATGCGGGAGGCGGACACGCGCACTGCGGTCTGGCGATTTATCTCGGGGATAATTTTCCGAAAGAATATCGAGGCAGCCTGTTGTTCGACAACATTCACGGGCATGGAATCGTCAGGGATCGCGTGGCGCGGGAGGGCTCGGGTTATGTCGGTAAACACGCCCCGGATTTTTTGTATTCGAATGATCGCTGGTTCATGGGAGTGGCCTTTCGGGTAGGGCCGGACGGTGGCATGTATTTCATCGACTGGTATGATACCCAGAATTGCCACCGGCGTGATCAGGAAATTTGGGATCGCAGTAACGGACGACTATACAAGGTAGCCTATGGGAATCCAAAAGCACCGGCGGCGGGTTTTGACGTGGCAAAAATGAGCGATGCCGAACTGGTGGCCTTGCAACTGCATGAAAACGATTGGTGGGTGCGCACGGCACGTAGGGTTTTGCAGGAGCGTGCGATGGAGGGGGAGCTGGATGGTGAGGTCGCCGAGACTGGTTTGAAATCGATTCTGAAGGAGAATCCAGATGTGACCAGAAAGCTGCGTGCCTTGTGGACCTTGCAAGTGATTGGGGGATTGCCCGAAGCGGAGCTGTTGGGCTTACTGGATTCCAAGGAGGAATATATTCGTGGATGGGTGATTCAGTTTCTGGGTGAAAACCGGGACGTGAGCGATGCGGTTCTTGCGAAATGTGAAGCCTTGTCGAAGAGCGATCCTTCCCCGGTGGTGCGACTTTACCTGGCGGCATTGACTCAGCGCCTGCCTTTGGCCAAGCGTTGGCAGCTGGTGGAAAATCTTGCCGCGCACAAGGAGGATGCCGCTGACCACAATATGCCGCTGATGGAGTGGTATGCGGCCGAGCCTCTGGTGATGGTTGATCCGGCCCGAGCGCTTGAGCTAGCCGGTCAATCGCAGGTCCCGACGGTGGCGCGTTTTATATATCGGCGTCTGGCGGTGGAAGAGTCTGGTCGTGAGCAGTTGTTGGAACGTATCACTTCATTGAAAGGAAAATTGCCCCAGCAAAAAGAAATTCTCGCGGGGATTGCCGGAGTTTTACGTGAGCGGGCAAACATGCCGATGCCCAAGGCATGGGATCAGGCTTATCTGGCATTGAAGGACAGCGGCGATGCGGAGATGAAGGCGGACTTGAGTTTGCTGGGCATCAAGTTTGGCGACAAACGCATGTTGCCGGAGTTTCGGAATATTTTGGCAAATCCGAAATCGAAAATTGAAGAAAGGAAATCGGCTCTGGCAACCTTGTTGGCGGCGCGTGACTTGGAATCCCTGCCGGCGTTTTACGAAATCTGCGAAGTCTCCCTTGAAATCACCGGTGATACGTGGGCTGGCCGGTTTCAAGGATGAGCGGACTGCGAAAGTTCTGCTGGATAATTATGATAAGCTGGGCACGGCGGAAAAAGCAGACGCGGTGCAAGTGTTGGCTTCGAATAAAAACTATGCGCTGAGTATGTTGGCGGCGGTGGGTGATGGGCGCATTGCTCGCGCAGATATCGGGGCGTTTACGGCGAGGCAGTTGGCAGCCTTGAAGGACAAAGAAGTGAATGACGCCTTGGAAAAAAACTGGGGCAAGGTGGGCGAAGCTTCGAAAGAGAAAAAAGCGGAACTGGCGCGTTACAAAAAATTGATGACTCCCGCTTTGCTGAAAAACGCGAATGTTGGCAATGGCCGTCGCCTGTTCAACCAGACTTGTTTTGCCTGCCATAAATTGTATGGCGAGGGGAATACGGTGGGACCGGATCTCACGGGCTCCGATCGCGGCAACATGGATTACCTGTTGGAGAACATCATCGATCCCAGTTCGGTGGTGGGTAAGGATTACCGGTTGACCATTCTGACGCTGAAGGATGGGCGGGTGGTGTCGGGAATGGTGCGTAAACAGAATGACAGCGCATTGACCGTGGCGATTGCCGGCGGTGCGGAAATGGTCATCGCCCGGGCAGAGATCGAAAAAAAGGAAGCCTTGCCGATGTCGATGATGCCGGAGGGAATTCTTCAGGTGCTTGACGAAAAGCAGGCGGCGGATCTGATCGCTTATTTGCAGAGTCCAAAACAAGTGCGCCTGTCCGAACCCGGAGAGACGATTATTCAGGGAGAAGAACTCAAGGTGGTGAAATCAACTGGGCAGGTTCGACCGCAGTCGATGAAAAGTTTCAAAGCGGACAAGTGGGATGGAGATTCCCATTTGTGGTGGACCGGAGCACAGCCGGGGGACGAGCTGATAGTGGAATTTTTCGTGCCCGAAGACGGTAAATATGATCTCGCCGTGAATTTGACCAAAGCCAAGGATTACGGCGTGTTCGATTTGAGAATGGGTGATGGCAAGTTATTGTTGGAGAAGGTGGATCTATTCAACAATCCGGATGTGATCACTACGGGGGAGATTTCGCTGGGGCAGCATCAACTGAAGGCGGGCAAGCATCGACTGTCAGCCAAAGTGACCGGAGCCAATCCGGAGGCGGTGAAAAAATATATGCTGGGTCTGGACTACCTTCGATTGGTCAAGCGCCCCTGATATCCGGCGGACCCTGGGGACGCAAGGGTGCAAGACAAAATAGTTAAGCTGCTGGCATTATGAGTTTCGCCCTTTCAGGATTGGAAGATTTGGGTTTTTTACCCAGCGCTGCGCACTGGGCTGTCTCATTAAGCACCGTTGGTGCAAGAGAGAAGAAGGTAAACTGTCCTGTAAGGACAAAATAAGATAGCCCAGTGCGCAGCGCTGGGATTAAATTGTTTTTATTGCTAGCCCTGAGCCGGAGCGAAGCGGAGACAGCCGGAGGCAACGGGCGAAATGAGGTGGGTGTGTGATAAGGGGGCTTTCAATAACCAATAGCTAACTTTTTTGTCTTACACCCGGGACGCAATGATGCTATTAAGCAGTCTTGCAATCAGTCGGCGAAAAGGGTAAACCATGATCATATATCATGAAAAAACTCACAATTTTAGTCATCATTCTTTTTGCGGGCTTTGCGGCTTGGCAGCATTTTGCGCCGCAGATGAAGGAAAAATATGGTGAAAAGGCAACGGAAACAGCTAAAAATAAGGATGAAAAACCCGCCGCAAAAGTGGTAGAAAAAAAGCCTGAACCCAAGGTTAAGCCCGTTGCGAAAAAGCCGGTGAAGAAGGAGGTGGCCAAAACCAAAGAGGTGCCTATGTCGAAAACGGATGCGTTGATTGCGAAACGTTATCCAATGCCGAATATCAAACCGCTGGTTGAGATCGTCGACAACTGGAACCGGGTGCCGACAAAAGCTTATCCGAAGCAGGTGACTTTAAAGCAGGAGATCTCGTTTCAGTTGGTGGTCGCCGGCCAGGCAATCGGAGCCACTAAGGTGAAGCCGGGGCAACGGGTGGCGCCGCTGAGGTTGATCGGTGAAAGCCTGCAAGTGGCGAGCCTGGCGAATCGCACAATGACCTCGCGTTTGCCGGTGGATCAGACGGACTTCAAGGAGCAGGTGACCTCGCGGTACGATTCTTTTGTGGCGAAGATTACGGATCAAGTCCATTCGAACAGAGCCAAAGCGAAAAAACATCTGGCGGATCATCCCGAGTTGGCGATGAAGTTCAGTGGAGTCGAAAAGGGTTGGGATAATCAAAATGATCCGCGCTTTGCGCCGGTGAAATCCAGTCTGGCCGAGGGCGAAGTGAAGGCGGTACAACTGAACGAAGCGAAGCAATTTCGTTGGAACGGCAGTGAAAAAATTAATGGTGACAAGTATCGCGGGACTTATGATACCGTGTCAGTGAAGTTCGAAGTGAAAACGATTTTTGGAGTTTTCCCTAATGAGTTCAAATGTCTGCTGCAAGCTGGTCGAGTCGTGGGATGGATTGATCCCCTCACGATGGAGGAGAAAATTTAAAACTAAATAGCAGTAGAGATGAAAAAATTGACAGTGAGTGTCGCCGTGTACTTCGGCGTCTGTTGGGTGTCGGCCTTGGCCTTGGAGCCCATTCCGGTAATTGAGCGGCGGATTCCGCCAAAGGGTGTTGAGCTGCCGGCGGAGTTGCGGGCGAACCTGGAGAGTGAACTTAAGGTTTTGCAGGCCCGGGTGAAAAAACTCAAGGCGAAGGAGGTAGATACTCTGGATGCCGAAGTGTTTGTGAAGGCATTGAGGTTTTCTCTGGTGAACGGTGAGTATTTTAGCGACAAGGATTTTCAACTGGGAGATAAAATGGTGGCTCTGGCGAAGGAGCGGTTGGCTGGCCTGGAGAGTGGTGATACACCGTGGACGGATCAACGCGGGTTATTGGTGAGGGGCTATCGTTCGGCAGTGGATGGTTCAGTGCAGCCTTATGGTTTGCATGTTCCGGAAGATATTAATCTAAAAAAACCGGCGCCCTTGCTGATTTGGCTGCATGGGCGCGGAGATAAGGTGACCGACATGCATTTCATCAATCGCTCGCTGGCAAAAAATGCAGCTTTGGGGGGCTATTTTGATTCGTCGAATGTGATCACGCTTGCACCTTTTGGCCGTCAGTGCATTGGCTGGAAACACTCGGGGGAGATCGATATTTTTGAAGCGATCGAGCAGGTGAAAAAACAATACCAGATCGATGAAGACCGAATTGTGTTGGCAGGTTTTTCCATGGGAGGAGCTGGCGCTTGGCACGTGGGCGCCCATTACACCGAGAAATTTTGTGCAGTGCAACCCGGTGCGGGTTTTGCTGAAACGGCGAAATACAACAAGCTGAAGCTAGAAGATTACCCGGTGTGGTATGAGCAGAAGTTGTGGGGCATTTATGATACGCCTGACTATATCCGCAATCTGTTGAATACCTCGGTCGTTCTTTACAGCGGAGAGAACGACAAGCAGCGGGCAGCCGGGGAGTTGATGGCAAAAGCACTCAGAGCGGAGGGCCTGGATGCGCCGCATTTGATTGGGCCGGGAATGGGGCACAAATTTCATCCTGACACAGCGGCGGAGGTCCAGAAGTTACTGGAAAAAGCGATCAAGGATGGCAGAAATTCGCTGGCGAAAAAAGTGAGTGTACAAACGAAGACCTTGAGATATCCGCGAGTGCATTGGGTGGAGATCACTGGTTTGACGGAGCATTGGAAAGATAGCCGGGTGGATGCTGAGATGAAGTTTGATAATTTGGTGCACGTGACTACGAAAAATGTGACTTCGCTTCAGCTGACTAGAAAGATGAATGCGGGAACAAAAATCACTATCGATGAGCAGGATATCACTTTGAAAAAGGGAGGGGGTAAAGTGGATTTGGTGAAGGTAGAGG
>JAADHD010000302.1 GCA_013152075.1 Verrucomicrobiota bacterium
TGCCGGTGAGCATATTGAGAGAATGTCCGATCATCCGTGGATGTTGCTGCAGTATGTCAGGCATATGGATAGGACTCTGGCAGAGCATGGGTTTCCGGACACAAAAATCCGCGTATTTTCCGTGGTTTCTCTCAACGATCGTCCCTACCGGGTGATGATCGATCCGACGGTTGATCTCACTGAGGTCACTTATCCTTTCTGGGGAATCGCTGATTGGATCGTGCCGCTTGATCCCGAGGCCACTCAGACCGAGCGACCGATGACGACGAAGGAGCGTCTGGTGGCGATTCAGGAGGGGGTTAATCTGTATTTTAAGGAGAATCCCGAGAAACGAGCGGATATTCCGAAGGCGAAGGCCGGAGGGAAGGCAGAAGCGGGAAACGTGAAGGAGGAGTGAGATGGGAACGTCGGTGTTCCCAGGTAGGCCCCGAAGTTCAAAGCGCTTTATTGGCTGCTGAATGAAATTCCTGAGAAGCGTTCTAATCAATTGGATTCAGAAGTGTTTGAAAACCAAATTCGGTGAAGTCTTTTGTGTTGCGCGTATAGAACGTCTCGACCTTATTTTTAAGCAGTGTAACTCCAAGGATCCGATCAAAAATGTGAGACGATTTTTTCTCATTTTTCTTGAAATCAGAGAGGAAATCATTCCAGAAGGATGTTTCATAAGAACAATGCAAAACACCAGTTTCCTCACGTAAAAATACAATCTGATCCAATGCGGCCGCATGACTCAGGGGCAGGCTTATCACTTTAGGATTTCTCATTATCCGGTAGAATTCAAACAGCACTTGGTCGCTTAAAATCCAATCTGCGGGAGCATCCAGCATGGAGGCATACACTGCCTTTGCCTTTTCATGTTCGCTGCAATCAACGTTGATTGCGTAAACCAGAATGTTGGTGTCCAAACTATTCATAAGCAGCTTCCCTGAAATCCTTCGAGTCAATGAGGCATTTTCCAGCCTTCACGGTTGGAACTGCCAGTGGTTTTGTCTGGCTTTCAGGAAATCGTTCAAGCCAGTTCTCGGTTGCGCGACGCACCACTTCACTGACGGGAATATCTGCGTTTTTAGCAACCGAACGCATTTTTTTCATCAGAGGGTCTGGGAATAATATTTGCATCTTTTGCATGGATACATGTTATCCATGTCTAAAAACCAAGTCAATATTAAATCGGGCAATTATCAACGATGGGGTGTAAGACAAAAAAGTTAAGCTGCTGGCAGCAATGCGTTTCGCCCGTAGCCTCCGGCTGTCTCCGCTACGCTCCGGCTCAGGGCTGGATGAGTAGGGCTTTTTACCCAGCGCTGCGCACTGGGCTGTCTCATTAAGCACCGTTGGTGCAAGAGAGAAGAAAGCAACCTGTCCTGAAAGGGCAAAATGAGATAGCCCAGTGCGCAGCGCTGGGATTGAATCGTTTTTATTGCTAGCCCTGAAAGGGCGAGATGATGTTGATTGGTGATATGGGAGCTATCAATATCCAAGGCTAACTTTTTTGTTTTACACCCGGAAGGAACGGATTTGATTTTAAAATCTTGAGCCGTTAGCACATCCGTGGTAACGGTATGTCATGGTGATCGAACTGAAATTGCGCAAGATAGGGAACTCCGTTGGGGTGGTGTTGCCAAAAGAGGCGATGGCCAAGCTCAATATTGCGGAAGGTGATTCCATTTGTATGACCGATGCTCCTGATGGCAGTTTGCGGCTTACGCCGGTCACTGAAGGTCATGAAGAGTTTGCCGAGCAAATGAATGCGGCGGAAGATGTGATTCGCCGTTATCGCAACACTTTACGTGAGCTGGCGAAATGAAGGAACCTCGGTGGGTTTTGGGTGAAACGGTCAAGGCTTTGCATGATCGCTTGCTGGCCGAGTTTGGCGGGCTCAGCGGCATAAGAGATGAAGGTTTGTTGGAGTCCGCTCTGGCCCGTCCATTGCAGTTGAATTCGTTTGGAGATCCCGATTTGTTTGAACTGGCTGCTGCCTATGCTCAGGGATTGGTGAGGAATCACCCGTTTTTGGATGGCAACAAACGTATTGGGTTTACTACAGCCGTTCTGTTTCTTGAGTTGAATGGGCGCCGCTTTATTGCTAGCGAGGCCGACGCCACAGTGAAGACGCTTGGGCTGGCTGCTCGTGAAATCGAGGAGGAGGATTACGCGAAGTGGTTGGAGGAGAATTCCGAGGGGGTTTGAGCAATAGTGAATTTGTAAGCTCACTCAGCCCCTTGCAATTGTTGCATCACTCTACCAAAAGGAATGTGAACACAGCTTTCGAACAGCGGGTTGCCTCGCAAGCGAGCAGCGCTGGTGGCGGGGGAGCTTAAGCCGCAGAGGAAACGGGCAGCCTGGCGGGCGCTGCCGAGTGCGGCGGGCTGTTGTTGTTGCAACGAGCGCATTTTTTGCAGGGTTTCTATTTTGCAGCTGAGCTCTTCGGTTGGAGGGATGCTGGCAGCAGCTTCGCCGAGGCAAATGCCACAGTGTCCGCAGGCTTCGATCTCTTCCCCAAAATAGGCGAGTAGTTTTTGTGTGAGGCAGCTGTCACTGCTGGCATATCCTAACATCAGAGCTACACGATCGATCTCTTGTTTTTCGTGCTGCATGAATCGTTCGATCATCGAGGCTTTTAGTTGATCGCGGTCGATCTGCTGATCACTACGCCGGTAGAGATGGCGGAATCCCTGCAATTGCAGTTCAAGATGGCCTTGTTGGTCACACCACTCCATCGCGGCGAGGATTTTGTCGCGATCCACAGCGAGTTTTTGCATGGCGCGGCCGGTATCGAGGGTGAACCAGATATTGGCTTTGTCGGCACAAGAGAACAGGGTGGATAAAAAATCTTGCCGCCTCTCATTGAGACCGTTGAGGATCTCTTTTGAAGAACGCAGCGGCTTGAAACGGATTTGCCCGTAGTAGGAACCGATTGAGCGGATGACGCCCTCGAGTTCCAGTCGGGTGAGCAGGGTATTGACCACTAGGTTGCGCATGTCGTGGCGTTTGGCGAGGTCGTAGAGTGAGAGGTCGAGTTCGGGGCCGCCGTCGAGCAGTTCGTCGATTAGGTGTTCCACTGCCAGTGGGTCGGGAGTATCGCCGTAGGTGAAATTTTCGAGGATGGTGCGGTCATCGGCACAGACCAAGAGTTGGCAGATGGATTTCTCTCCATCGCGTCCCGCGCGCCCGATTTCCTGCATGTAGGATTCGAATCCTTTGGCGAGATTATAATGATACACCGCGCGGATGTTGCTTTTATCCACCCCCATGCCAAAGGCGATGGTGGCGACGACGATGCCGTCATCGCTGGCCATGAAGTGATCTTGAACCTGCGTGCGTTCTTCGGTTTTCATGCCGGCGTGGTAGTGACGAGCGGGCAAATCCTGTTGTTGCAAAAATGCAGCGATTCGCTCGGCGGTTTTTTGCAGGGTGACATAGACGATACTCGGCCCGCGCGCTGATGACTGTATTTGTGACTGCAATTGTTGTAAAAGTATCGCATCCCTGTCGCGACCATCGCAGGCGGTGACGTGCAGTTCCAGATTGGGACGATAGAAACCGGTGTTGACGATGTGATCCTCTTTGATGTCGAACTCTCTCGCCATGTCATCGACTACCGGTGGGGTGGCGGTGGCGGTGAGGGCGAGCACTCGTTGGATGCCAAGTTGCTTTGCCGCCATGGCGATCTTCAAATAATCGGGGCGGAAGTTGTGCCCCCAGGAGGAGATGCAATGCGCTTCATCGACTGCCAACAAGTCGATTTTTACCCCGGCGATCTGGGCGAGAAAGCGCTCGTTGCCGAGGCGTTCGGGAGCGATGTAGAGCAGTTTCAGGCGACCCGAGCGCATGTCGTCGAGCACCTGGCGGCGTTCGTCATCTTCGAGTTAAGAATCTAATCGTGCAGCGGAGATGTTGAGCGCGCGCAAGGCATCGATCTGGTCTTTCATCAACGCGATCAGCGGTGATACCACCAGCGTCA
>JAADHD010000457.1 GCA_013152075.1 Verrucomicrobiota bacterium
CTGCACAGTGTTGCCTCTTCATGCTCAGGAGGCTTTACTGGAGCGTCCCGATGTTCAAAAGGCTTTGCATCATATCGAGAAGAACTACGAAAGGTATTTGAAAAAACAAATCGAAATCGCAGAAATCCCTGCACCGCCATTCAAAGAAGAAGTGCGGGGGCGTTTCATGGCAGCGGAATTCAAGCGCGTTGGCTTGCAGGATGTGCATACGGATAAGGTGGGGAATGTTCTGGGCTGGCGGCGGGGACGATCGGATCAGACACTTGTCATCAGCGCTCATATCGACACGGTATTTCCCGAGGGGTCAGACGTGTCAGTCAAGCGGGAGGGTGATCGATTGGTCGGTAAAGGTTTGGTGGATGACAGCTTGGGTTTGATGGATTTGCTGGCCTTACCTGAAGTCTTGGATGCAGCGAAAATCAAGACTGACTTGAACCTTCTGTTTGTTGCCACTGTGGGGGAGGAGGGATTGGGAGATCTTCGTGGAGTGAAATACTTGTTTGAGAAGAACCCACTCAAAGACCGTATCAATGCTTTCATCTCAATCGATGGAGCGAATCCGGGAGTTGTCATCAACGGTGCGCTGGGAAGCCGGCGTTATAGAATTACCGTCAAAGGAACCGGAGGCCACAGTTGGGGGGATTTTGGCAGAGTGAACCCTGCTCATGCCCTGGGCCAGATCATTGCTCGTTTCACCTCCAAGACAACGTCTACAGATCCCAAGACATCCTATAATATCGGTCGCATCGGAGGTGGCACTTCAGTGAATTCCATCCCTTTTGAAGCGTGGATGGAGGTTGATATGCGTTCGGTGAGCAGTGACTCGCTGAAGGATCTGGAGCAGGTGTTTCTTAAAACGGTCAAGGAGGGGATTGAGGTCGAAAACCTGTTCCGCAAAAAATCCAAATCTAAACTGAAGGTGGACATCGAGTTGATCGGAGACCGTCCCAGTGGCGAGACGCTGGCAAGTGATGCCCTTGTGGTAGCGGCCCAAAGATCGGTAAAGGCCGTAGGTCTTAACCCAAAACTGAAAATGGGTAGCACGGACTCCAACATTCCGATCAGCATGGGCATTCCTGCGATTACTGTCGGCGGCGGTGGCAAATCGGGGGACACACATTCGCCAAGCGAATGGTACAACCCGACCGACGCGCATCTTGGGCTGCAACGTATTCTACTGCTGGTGATGACCTACGATGAAATGGGAAAATGAGCACCGGGCATCAGTCTTTCAAGCGCCTTATGGCTTTCCGCTTTCAATTTGACACATTGTTGAAGGATGCCGACGGGCATGGCAATGGTAACGACCTTGTGGTTGAGACGTTTCCTCTTGGAGAAGTGGAGATTGAAAAAAGAAAAGCAGCTAGCCTTCCAAGCCTAGCCACAGCTTGAGAGATACCTCTATTTTCTGTAACGTGGCCTCGTCCACCTGACCGATGCGGCGCATGTATTTCGCATTCGAAAGACTGCCTATAAGTTGCACGGCAAAAGCCCCGGGCTTCATTCCCCTCGCATGGTGTTCGACATCAAAACGGCCCTTGTCCCAAACACTTGTGGTGCGCGGCACATAAGTCACGATCGCCCGTTCATCGTCGGTGTAGTCGATACTGAGCACCAGCACGGGGCGCACTTTCCCTGTGTAGCCAAGGTCGGCCATCCAAATTTCACCGCGCTTCATTCCCCGTTCAATTGGCTTACCCCACCATCCTCGTCATCGAGCATATCAGCCACTGCCGCCGACGCGGCATGCGTATCCTGCTCTAGCTCATAGTTCTCAAGCCATTGCCTGAACTCGCCGTAATCCTTTTGCGGCAACTGCTCAACAGCTTGTTCGATTTCCAAAACGGTGGTCATGCTTGCAATATACATTGTTTACATGAGTTCGTCACGCCCATTTATACCAACTCAGCATTGGGATCGATCTCACTTCCACCCCACGGGTTGCGTCCAGGCTTGTTTTTTCTGGCCGTCAAAGGACGGGTTGGAGTGCGCTGCGCTGGAGGTGATGGTGACCCGGGCGTAGAGCACATCCTTGGGAACAGCGAATGTGATGGAGCGGCCTTTTTTGCTGGCGAGTATTTCACCAATGCCTGTTTTGCCCTTGTCTGCATTGGCTTGGTAGTTTTTGCGAGTGCCGATCAGTTCAGCCGTAAACGTGCTTTCGCCGTCGGCTTGGATTTCGATAGTGATTTCCCGAGTCTTTTTGTTCCATGAAATTTCATCCAGATAGGCGCCTGAGCTGGCGTAAAAGTCGCCCTTTCTCATCGCGGCGATTAAGGATTTGGGGTCGAGACGTTTTGCGCGAACCATGATCCAGCCACGCCCTGGGGAGTTGTGGCCGCCGTGATAGTTGTGGGAGTCGTCAGTGGCGACACCGAGCAGTGGGGCTTGTTTCAATTCGGCGATGCGGATGGTATTGGCGATGTCCCAGATTTCTTCATCACCGGGTCGGGTTTCGTCACCGAGGTGGCCGATACCGGGATGGCCGTTGTAAACTTCGAAGAATTTTTCTTCGATCACGTGGGCAAGATCTTCAGCGGTGATCGCCCAGCGGAAATTGGGGTGATTCAGATGGGCGAGGATTGGCTCGCCGGTTTCTTTTTCCTGCTTGGAAATGGCCTGTAGATTGCGACTCATCACATCGCGGACGGAGCTTCCTTTGATGGCAGGAAGGACTTCCTGAATGTTCAGTGCATTGATGTGGATGGGTTTATTCCCAAAGCCTGCCGAGATCTCCTCGGCTTCTATGATCAAAAACTTGCCGCGTTTTTCAAACAGGGATCGGTATTCTTCTAGCTTCTTAAGACGCACTTCCTGCGTGCCTTTGTTGTCACGGGTTTCGATCCAGTCGGTGCCGGCGTAGCGCTTGAGGTATTTTTCCATTGCGCCAGGGCCTTCGCCTTTCTGGCGCTTTTTGACTGCATCGAGAGCCATCCATTTGTCCCCCCTTGCGAGGATGTTGTGATCACTCAAGGCCATGAAGTCGTAGCCGTTTTGTAGATACCACTCGGTGATCATTTCCGGGAAGTCATTGCCGTCACTCCAGAGTGAATGAGTATGGGTATTGCCGCGATACCAGGTGCCGTCAGAGCTTTGGGCGGAGGCGTTGCTTAGTGATAGAGATAATATTAAAATGGATAGTAAGTAAGATTTCATAGAGAGCGTGGGCGTAAGGAGAGAAGAATAAGTGGACCGCGGATTTCGCGGATAGGCGCGGATAAGAGATTGGTGGGCGGATGTGTTATTATAAATCGTGAGAGTCAGGTTGTGGGGAGAGTTGTTTGTGATTCTGTATTAAACTGTCTTCTTCTTTTTTATCCATGCCCATTCGCGAAATCCGCGGTTAAATTCTTTTTTTTATTTGGCTGTTTTCTCCGCTTTCCAAATTGGTGCATCGCGGGGGATGCGCGATGGGAAATCACCGAGTCCTGCCCAGATGTGGGGGGCGGTGAGATCAACTTCGCTGACGACGACCTGGCCCTGATGGTCGGCGGTTTCAAGACGTCGGCCTTCACGATCCCAGATAGCGGTTTTGATCCATTTGTGTTTGGGATCGGTGTAGGTCGACGAGACGATATACACTCCGTTTTCTGCGCAGCGGGCGGTTACCAACTCGGGATTGCAACCCCAGACGGGCAGAGCGATGATTTCGGCTCCGTTGAGGGCGAGTCGGCGGGCGACTTCGGGGAAAAAGGCGTCGTAACATATCATCATGCCGAGTTTGCCGAACTTGGTATCGAAGACCGGATAGGAATCGCCGGGCACTATGCCGCTGATGTTTTCACTGCGGGGCAGGGAGGTCTTGCGGTATTTGCCAGCCACTTTTCCATCAGGATCGATTAATACGGCGACGTTGTAAACCAGATCGGTCTCAGCTTCTTTTTCCATCAGGCCGACGACGATGTAGATGTCGTGTTTTTTGGCCAGCGTTCCAAAATAATCAGTCGAGGGGCCGGGGAT
>JAADHD010000166.1 GCA_013152075.1 Verrucomicrobiota bacterium
ATTAATCCCTGAGCCAAAAAAATCTGATACCACAAAAATAATCCCATATCTCCTACGCGACGGGCGAAATCCATGGAAACAGCGGTCCAGATTTGTCATTCCACCGAACTGAACTTTCCCCAGATAATCGATGATTCGTTGAATATTCCCCTGACCTTTCAAAGGCGGCATCGCTGGTTGAATCCGTTCCCCCATTGTGTACAGGCTCACCCGGTGATGCCCCACCAAACCCAGATAAGATAGTGCCACGCCCAGTTTCAAAGCCGCCGTTTGCTTTTCCTTAAATGGCTGATTCATCGACGCGCTGGTATCGATCATCACATGAATGTGATACTCCTGTATTTCCTCGTAGAGCCGGATAAAAAGCTTGTCCAGTCGAGCATAAAGCCGCCAGTCAATCGAACGGTAATCATCATCCCTGGTGTAATGACGAAAATCCTTGAACTCGCGAGTATAACCGGTCGACGGTGAAGACTGCATGCCCTTCTTACGCAATTGCTTGCGCTTCCTTAAACGCAGAAATAAAGCTCTCAACCGATCGAGAAACTCGGCATCAAACAGCTCTTCATTTGTTGTCGTTCTTTCTGCCATGATTCTATTTGGGGGGATCCTCGACTCGACGTTTTCGTAACATTGCAAAACTCGCCTCACCCACCATGGTGAATATACGATCTCCCTTTACCCGGTTACGAAGAGGAAAACAATACAAGGGAAGCCCCGGAACACTGCGCACATAACCCTGCCATGTTGCTATTTTCCCCACCGGCCCTTCGCCCCCTCCTCCAATTCGCTTAGCCATATAATCGGCCATCAGTCCCGGCCATTCATAGTCACCAATCCTGTTCCCGCTATGAGCATTCAAAATCGTCAAACCCCGGGCATTTGAAACATAAATCCGTGAACCCGACATCACCGCCCGCACATCACCGCCCTCGACTTCCCCCTCGATTATCACACTCAAGGTCTGCTTATCCCTCAAGTTGAGTCGTTTCAAAACCGAGCCGTCCAAAAACCACATTGCATCGCCAATGGTGCCTAAAACAACTCCGTGCGCGGGAGTCCACTGAGCCCCGACCGGCAAAGCCAGCGATATCTCTCTTACTCTATCAGAGCCCATCAACAATAAGCGCCCACCCTCTATACGTGCGTCAGCATCTGCCGTCTGCGCCAATCTTGCTCCATTCCACTGCACCGCAGGAGCCACCAAAGCCCCCTCGCCTTGCAGGAAAGGTTTCATTTGGCTCATGCGTCCCGCCAAGTCACCCTCATGATTCACGAAGGTCGTTGCGGGCTGGGCCAATGCACTCGTTCTCGGGCCAGCAAACGGACTGGCGGTTATAGACGGCGACGGTGATACCTTATTCGTCGAAGTTGCGGAAGCATCTGGTTCAGCTTGGTTTTCATCGCTATCACTAACACGATCCAAACGCACAGGGAAACGATGGACACCACGATCATCGAATGACCAGAGGGTTTCCCCGGATGTCGAATCCAAAATTTCACAACTCTTACCGAACACAAACAAACGCCCCTCTGAAAACGCCGCACCTGAATTCAAACTGTAAACACTGCCTTTCGACGCAGCAGAAGAACTCAAATCCCTCGACCAGATAAGCTTGCCGGTCTGCTGCTGAAAACAAACCGCCACATTGAGGGCTGGTGCATAACACAACAGCTGATCACCATCTAAAAACATCACCGGATCAGGACGCGCTACCGCAGGAGATGCGTTCATCGCTTTGACTTCTTCGCCCCCAGTAGCAGTCAACGCAGATTGCCACAACATACTGCCGTCCTCGCTTCGATAGGCTTTGATTTGATCTCCAAGCGAGAGAAAAAATCCCCCGTCATCATCGACCAGCATGGAACTCACCTTTTTAACTCCCAGGGCAAAGGAGCCTGAAGACCGACCTACCGTTGATCCAACCCGAGCACCTCCATAAGGTCTGGAATAGGCACTCACTGAAATACTGTTTCCCGTCACCACAATCCGTCCACTCCTATTTCCAAGCACAGTCCGCCTGGATCCACCACCAAAAGATGACTGCCTGGATATTACTCCTCCATTTTTAAGCGCATTACGGTATTGCTCATGCCAGCGCAGCTTGCCATTTTCCGCATCAATATTATAAACGCTACCCTGGTCATCGAGAACCATTACCATTTTTTCTCCGACCGGCTCAATTTGCAAAATGCGCGCCCCGGGATCAGCCTCAAATGCCCAGACCATTTCAATAGCACCCAAAGGCCCTTCGCTTTTCCTCCCCTTTAGCAGATCTCGCCGCACTTCTTCCTGTTTTGATTTCAGCAAATCCACTGCGGCATCAATCGATACCGCCAAACCATCGGGAAAGGCGATCATCGTATTATCATCGTCACCCTTTTCTACAGTTTCCGATCTCTCGTTCAGGAACAGCCGCAAATCCTTGATCACCTCATCTCTCGCCGCCACACGCTCGAGCTGATTCAATGCATACGCTCGGGCCCATATACTCCATCCGCGATCCCGGGTCTGCCCCGCATCCCTGTCCACGGAATCCAACATCACCAATACCGCGCTCAACGATTCTTTATCATCTTTTTTCAACAAACGGGAAATTGATCGCCAATACGAATCCAGTAAATGAAGCCTAAGACTCCGCAAGGTATCAGACTTCAAAATCATTCTATCAACGCCTACCAGCAGACGACGTAACACCACTCTCAACTCCTCCTCTTCGCCCAAAACTGCGAGCAAACTTAACCTCTTCTCCCAGCCCCCGGTATCCATCGCTTGCGATGCGGTAAGTTTTTCCAAACAAATCTTCGCACTGTCCACCAGTGAATACTCTAAAAACACCAGATAAGCTGCCCTGAGAATGGAATCATCCGCCACCTTTTCCATGTCAACGCTGGCCAGTAAATCCCGGGCCAGGTCAGGCCGGGAATTTGAGTGATACAACAAAGCTCTGCGCAGCTGATATTCATCCGCATGGCTCGCATCTTCTTTTGCCAACAATTTCAACTGCTGCTCTACTTCTCCGGCATTATCCGGCGACTTATCCAAAGCCTTCACCAATAACATTCTCAAGCGTAATTTAAGCGGCTCTGGCAGTGAAATATCAGCGAGCTGATTCCTCAAAGCCTGGGCAACGCGGTCACCAAGTTTTTTCCGATCACCAAGCTCACATAAAGTAAGAAAGCGATCCACCCGTTCAGCCGTCCACTCTCCGCCTTCTTCTAAAAAACGAAACTGCTCCGAGTCAAAAAATTGTTCGGGACTATCAAGCAGTTCATAAAGTGAAAGACCGGACTCCAGCCACTGGGCATACCTCACGCTTGTATCGGCAGCCTCCCGGCTCTTGATGAGAATTTTTTCAGCCTTTTCCTGGTCACCGGTTTTTCCAAGCACTGAGACGAGAAGCAGATTCAAATCAAAACGTTCCCCGTCACTTTTCAAGCGACTCTCCAGCGCATTCCTGGCAGCCACCAGAAAATCCGCCTGCACCATGAATTGAACCAGATCCACAAAGTTTTCGATCTCAGCATCGGTGACAGATAGATTCTCCAGGATTTTTTCAGCTTTTGCCCGCTGCTCGAGCGCCAACAGAGTCTCAAGCAATTCCCGTTTCACATCCAAACGCTCAGGCAACAGTTCCACCACCTCGGTGAGCAAGTCCGCAGATTCAGCCGGCTGACTCATTTGCCGCAGATACCTCGCCAGATCAAGCAAGCGGCGCGCGCGCTCAGGCTTTTCTAACTTATCAATTATGGTGTTTAGTCGACCTCTCGCCGCCTTTTTTTTGCCCGCCAGATACTCAGCTTTAACCAAGCGATATTTGAGATCTTCGCGACGCGGATCATTTTTCAGGCGCTCTTCAAGAAAAGACAACAAGCCCTTTTCATCGCCGATCCGGTCAAGCAAGCGCAGCGCTTCTTTTTCCAGTTGCTCACTTGCCGGCAAACGTTTTGAAGCAT
>JAADHD010000234.1 GCA_013152075.1 Verrucomicrobiota bacterium
TTTCAAGGTAGGGAAATAGATACCCGCCAGATGAAGCACCATGGCCAGCAACCCAATCCCAATCAAAATGTATCCCAATTTCCTAAACATCTTTCAACTCTTCTCTTAATTCTTATTAGCGTTTATTCGCGTCCATTCGCGGTTCTCTTCTCTCCCTCACTTAAAACTCACCCTCGGATCAACCATCGCCACTAGAATGTCCGATATGATATTCCCCAACAGCATCAGAAAAGCCGCGATGGTCAAGGTCCCCATGATCACCGGCGTGTCACGTTCCAGCACGGCGCTGTAACTCAGCAAACCAAAGCCATCGATATCGAATATTTTCTCGATCAACAAAGACCCCGACACAAACAACGTGATATTCTGTCCGAAGGTCGTCGCGATCGGAATGATTGAATTGCGCAAGGCATGTCGGAACACTGCTGTGCGATAGGGAACTCCCTTGGCCGCGGCCGTTCTCACATAATCCGCGGCAAGATTATCCATCAGATTGTTTTTCATCAACATTGTCAGAAAGGCAAAAGATCCCACCATGTAACAAATCAGAGGCAGCACACTGTGATGAATCAGATCCCCCACTTTACCAAAAAAACTCAGCTCACTGAAATTCTCGCTGACAAAATCCATGATCGGGAACCAACCCAGTCGCGCTCCGAAATACACCATCAGCAAGGCACCGAGCACATATCCAGGAATTGCGTAACCCACAAAAACCAGAATTGAGGTCAGATTATCAATAGGGGTCCGGTGTTTGATCGCTTTTACGATTCCCAGCGGAATGCATACGACATAAGTGAGAATCATCGTCAACACTCCGTAATAAATCGAAATCGGGAAACGGCTCATCATCATGTCCCAGACTGGCTCGTTGTAACGAGTGGATTCCCCTAGATAACCTTGTAATACTCCGGCGAATCTTGGTTGGTACACGGCGGCCTTCCAGCCGAACTTTCGATCCCCGATCTCCTCACCTGGATTCACTCGTCGCCATTTTTTTTCTACATCCTGAGGAGATTCGATCCGTAACTTCCAGCTCTTGAGTTCAGCTTCCTTTTCCGTCTTCATCTCCCCTTTACCACCCTCCGTCCTGGTGATATCCAGTTTGATCAACCCACCCGGTAAAGTCAGCTCCAGCTGCTTTTCTCCATCCGTAAAATCCCCTTCAACCTTGTTCATTTCCCTCGGCAGCACACCGAGCCAGGTGAAGTAGGCTTTTAATAATGGCTGATCGTAACCATACTGCGCCGCAAGCGCCGCCTTGGCAGAGTCATCCATTCCGCTGCCACCTCCTCCACTTTCTTTCCCTCCGCGCACAGCCTCCCCACTTTGCGACATCGTTGCCGCCATCAAGGCCGCCTCCATCGGTCCGCCTGGCGCGATTCGAGTGATCAGAAAGACCAGCAATGTCACTCCAAACAGAGTGATCGGCACCAGTAAAAGCCGTCTTATAAAGTAGTCTCTCATTAACTAAAGCAATCGGGGGAACCTTGGATAAATCGGCGCCGCGCAAAGGATGCGTTCCTTTGCCAATAACATCAACCTTTTCTCAAAGTTTCTGACAATAGATTTTCACTGACAGGTTTCCAGTAAAATAGCCAGTTGAATGAATTGTGATTGCCTGAAGTCACAAGATGATAGACTGTTCTGCATATGCCCGTCTCAGGCCCGTCTGCCCAGCTTCCCCTATCTTGTTTCCTGTTAGCTCTGACGGCGCTTCTTATCTCCTGCGATGCTCCATCTCCTGTCGAAAAAGCCACGCAGGAGAAAATTCTCCTATTGGGCAACACATCGGAACCCCAGGGACTCGACCCTCACCTTGTTTCGGGAGTCCTCGAATCCAATATCATCCGCGCTCTATTTGAGGGTCTTTGCGTCGAGCACCCCTCCAAGAATGGCGTTCCTGTACCCGGCGTCGCCGAATCCTGGGAGCACAATGATGAGTTCACAGAATGGACATTCCATCTGCGTGAAAACGCCCAATGGTCCGATGGCCAGCCCTTGACCGCTGAAGACTTCCTCTTTTCCTTTCAACGCATCCTCAATCCCCGTCTCGCCTCTGAGTATTCATTCATGCTCTATTACATCAAGGGCGCTGAGGATTATCATAAAAGCCGCCGAAGCAAAACCCTCTTCAGTGCAAATCCCGATCTGCCTGTAGATTGGGATACACTGGAAAAAACGCTCAACTTTTCGGGCCGCAAAGACGAGGAAGCCAATCCCTTTGATAAAAAAGGAATCGATCATCTGACCCTTGGCGAGCTACAGCAACTACGCCAAAGCCCATCCCTATTCACCTGGCCGGACGGAATAAAAAATGACGCACAAGTCTGGATGATCGATCAGCTCATCGCTTTTGAGGAATCGGGAGATTCACTCTGGGACAGAATCAATATCGGCGCAAGCGCACCCGATCCCCACACTCTGCATATCAGCTTACGAGCGCCCATGCCTTACCTCACCGAGTTAACCAAACATTACACCTGGTATCCGGTCCCTAAACACATCGTGCTCAAATACGGCACCATCGAAGATCGTTTTTCAAAATGGACTCAACCGGGCAATCTCGTTTCCAATGGTCCCTTCACACTGACTTCATGGAGGATCAACGATCACATTGCGGTGACAAAAAATCCCGACTACTGGGATGCTGATAAAGTCCAACTCAACGGCATTCGCTATTTTCCTATCGGCAATGTCTATACGGAAGCGCGAATGTTTTACAATGACCAATTGCACGTCACCTACACCATCGGCTCAGAGCTCATCGAATACTCCAAAAAGAACTACCCGGAGAAACTTCGCAACGAGCTATACCTCGGCACATTTTTCATCCGCTGCAATGTCACTCGCCCTCCCCTCAATAATCCCAAAGTCCGCCGCGCCCTCTCCCTTGCCCTCGACCGTGAATCCCTGATCGAAAACGTTCTCCAGGGCGGACAAAAACCCGCCCGAGGCCTCGTTCCTCCCTCCAACGAATACACCTCTCCGGATCTCATCCGCTTCGACCCCGAAGAAGCGCGCCGCCTGCTCGCCGAAGCCGGGTATCCCGACGGCAAAGGCTTCCCTGACATACGCCTACTCACTACCGATCGCGAATCCGCCAAACGCATGGCTGAAGCCTTTCAAGGCATGTGGAAACAAAACCTCAACATCTCCATCGGTATCGACCAACGCGAATGGACGACCTACCTGTCCACCATGTTCAAAAAGGAATACGATCTGGCTGGTGGCGGCTGGATCGGTGACTACCTGGACCCCACTACTTTTCTCGATATGTGGATGAAAGACGGCGGCAACAACCGCACCGGCTGGGCCAGCCAGGACTATGAAAAAATGTTGGCTAAAGCCGAGCAACTAGCCGATCAAAAACTCCGAATCCAGCAATTACAAAAAGCCGAAACCCTGTTTCTAAAAGAACGCCCCATCTTTCCAGTTTACTGGTATACACGCAATTATCTGATCCACCCCCACGTCAAAAACTGGCACCCACTCTTGCTCGACAATCACCCCTATAAATTCATCCGCCTGGAAGCAGCAGATAAAGAATAAGAAAATTCCTAATTGTCATCGCTTCGCTCAGACTGTCTCGTCCGCTTCGCGGTTCTTAATTCCTAATTCCTAATCCCTCCCCATGTTCCGCTACATCATCAGTCGATTGCTACAAGGCCTCTTGGTCATATTTGCGCTCTACACCATCACCTTTGTTCTGGTGAAGGCGATGCCTGGTGATGCATTCACAGGTGAAAAAAATATTCCCGAAGACATCAAACACCAGATGCGCGAGCAATCCGGACTCAATGACCGGCTGTTTATCCAATACCTGAACTATCCCAAAAACGTTCTCTTTCACGGCGACTTTAATTACTCGATCAAAAAGCGCCGCCCGGTATCCGAAATCATCAGCCAATCTTTTCCCGCCTCACTCAGTCTGGGGTTGATCGCTCTT
>JAADHD010000450.1 GCA_013152075.1 Verrucomicrobiota bacterium
CAGTCGTTGCGGGTTTAATCCGTCTGTAACATGTAGGGCCCACAGTGCACGCAGGCGTTTGCCGGAGGTCGAAGCGCTCGCAAGCAATTTTTCCAGCCCCGCATGCACTGTTTTTTTGTCCAGCTTTCCAGCCGCCGTTCTCATTTGTAGCTGAAGGCGGGACTGGCGAACATACCAATCATTGGGATGATTCTGTATGGTGACGAGTTCAGTGTCAGACAGCTTGCCAACATTAGGGCGTTTGATCGGCTTCGCATCTTTTGGGAGAATGCGATAAATGCGACCGCTGTTGGCAAATTGGATCGCGTTGCCGCAGATGTCAGTGTCATGCCAGTCGAGAATATATACCGCTCCTTCAGGTCCGGTCTGCACGCTGAATCCCACCCAAGCGAGATCGTTTGTGGTGATGAAATCATCGCCGTGACTGGCGACATAGCTTGATCCTTTGCGCTTTACGATATCTGTCAGCACTTGATGCTGGTGGATGTTGCACATGAAAAGGCGATTGCGGTATTTTTTGGGAAAGGCGTCGGCGAGATAAAAACGCGCGCCGCCATGAGCTGAGCGGTGTTCGTGATCGCGAATGGTTTTGATGTCATCATAGATGTAGGGATTAACGTGCGGCCTGCTTTGTTTGTGATAAACCCCACCCTGAACAACGTGGAAAATATGAGGAATGACACAGCAGCTTGCGAAGCTTTGACCCTCGTCGTTGAAATCGAAACCCCAGGGATTGGAGAGACCGCTGGCGAAAACCTCGAACTTCTTTTTGGTCGGGTGCCAGCGCCAGATGCCGCCGTCGATGAACTTGCGTTCTGATTCCGGCGCGCCAGGTTTTCCGACCATGGACTGGGTGAAAACCCCGTGGCATCCGTAGAGCCAACCATCGGGCCCCCAGATAAAACTGTTGAGTGTTTCATGACGATCCTGGATGCCCCAACCGTCGAGCAAGATTTCCGGTGGGCCGTCGGGTTTGTCGTCGCCGTCTGCATCCGGGATGAAGGTTAGATTGGGGGGGGATCCAACATAAACGCCACCAAAGCCAACGGCGATTCCAGAGCTAAAAGTGAGTTTATCGGTGAAGAGTTTTTTGCTGTCAAAGACGCCGTCGCTGTCTGTGTCCTCAAGGATCTGAATGCGTGTGACCTGTTTGTCCGTGTGTTCGCGTCGATTCACGTAATTGTAGTTTTCGACCACCCAGATGCGGCCGCGATCATCGAAAGTGAAAGCGATGGGTTCGCCAATGTCCGGTTCAGCGGCGAAGACCTTGACTTCAAAGCCTTCGGGGATGTCCATTTTGGCCACCGCTTCCTGTGGTTTGAGGAAAGGGGCGTTGCTGGTTTTCTGCTCTGCCGCCGAGGCGGGTAAGGTGATCAGAATAAGAGCAGGGAGTAGAGTGTTGAGTGTGAGGAAAGTTTTCATTTGAATAGGAGGTTTTACAAGGAGGGGAGCTTTCCAAGCGCCCTTATTATGGGATTCGGTGCTTGGAAACCACCGCTCCTTGACGAGTTTATTTTTATTTGGGTAAATCTACTTGTTGAGTGCTTTGCAGGTATTTCACCAGATTGATGACCTCTTCGTCTTTCATCGTTTGGATGAGACCTTCAGGCATCATGGAGAGCGGAGAGGTTTCGCGGTTTTTAATGTCTTTCTTGAGCACGGTAGAACTGATCCCAACCATATTGAGAACGATGCGTTGATCGTCCTCCGCGGCGATGGTTCCGGCGAGTAACTGGCCGTCTTTGGTGGTGATGGATACGAGTTTGTAAGCATCGGGAATATCGCCGCTTGGGTCGATCATGTTGAGTAGGATATAATCGAGATTGGCTCGGTTGGAGCCGGTGAGTTCGGGGCCGATTTTCCCTCCTTCTCCATAGAGAGTGTGGCAGGGGGTGCAGGTTCGTTGAAAAACAACCCGACCTTGTGAGGCGTTCGCCGTAGCCAGTGCGCGGGGAGTGAGTAACTTTTCGTATTTTGCGATCACCGCTTCCTTGTCTGTCGAAAGAGTGGCGAAATCAGCGAACGCCGATTTATAAGCCTTGCTGTGTTGTTTCTGCAGAGCGCGGGCGATATAGGCCGGCACGTCTTCATGGGGAACCGTTTTTGCACCGACAGCCTTGAGCAGAGCCAGCGAATAATTGTTTCTGGTGGCCAGAGTTTCGATGATGGCCCGCTTGCCGGAAAAATCGAATTCTTTATAACGCTTGAGCAGAATGGCAGGAGCTTGATCGTCTTTGAGTGCGCTGTAGGCACGTATTGCATCCAGGCGAATTTTTGGATCAGCTATCAGGTTTTTCAGTTCACTCCGAGTCTCGTCATCCTGTTGGGTGACCAGTGATTTCAAAGCCGCACGGCGTTTATCAACGGCTGCATTACTGTCTCGCAAAATGGCGAGTGATTTTGCGGTGGCCGCCTTGTCTCCGAATATTTGGCTGAGCAATTGTACCGTGCGAGCGACTTCAGAATTGGCGCTTTTTTCCAGTTTGCTGCTGACGGTTTTCCAGCCCTGGGGAGAGGGAACTTTGCGACGTCCTTCGAGGCCGTTTAGCATTCCGCTCAGTAAAGCATGTTGGGTTTTGTCATCTTCAATCAAGGCAAGACTTCGAGTAAGGAGATCAAGCGAGGTGCGGGTATCCATGGGTTGAGAGGCCTTTTGGCGCAGGACATCTCGATTAACGGGGGTGGGCTTTGTCTGCGCGAAAGCGTTTGAATATAAAAAAAGACCGAAAAGCATGCCGCCAAGGGCACAAATGGGGAGTTTTTTAGTATTCATTGGTCAAAACATACGGGCAGTCTGTGTGCGCTGTCTTGCCCCGATGCGACAAATTTTATAATAAATCGGACATGATGTTCATATTTATTCTAAGATGAAAACCATAAAAGCAGAATAACAATGATTCCTAATAGAATGCCCGAAACGGCTTTCCAGAACAGCACCGGGTCTTTTTCAATGAGAGGGAGAGATTGTTTTTTCAGGTATTCCGGATTGGGATGACGCAGGTCATGCATGAATTCGGACAAACTGTCGTAGCGGAGCTCTGCGCTCACACTGAGAGATTTTTTTAAGGTCAGATCAATCCAGTTGGGAACAAGAGGCTGATGTCGGCTGGCAGGAGTGTATTCGAGTTGGTGAAAATCGGATGGGCTGGAAGCAGTGTCCCATTTCGAACCATAGGGATGTTTGCCTTTGGTCAACAGGTGGTAGGTGATCATGGCGATGGAAAACTGATCGGATTTTGTAGTGGCGGGTAAATTGAGCCGGTATTCTGGAGCGCTGAAATCTACGGTGCCCAAGGCTGAAAGACGGTGGAAAGGTTGTTCGATTTCATGGATGCCGGCAATGTGGCAGGAGCCGTAGTCGATAATGACGGGTGTGTTGTTGGCTGTGAGGATGATGTTTCCCAGCTTGAGATCCTGGTGGAGGGTTTCTCGTCGATGCAAGGCGCGCACACCCTCGATGATGCCGGCGGTGATGTTGATGACGCTTGGGATGTCTGGTGTTGTTTCCGATTGCCCCATCCATTCGGCAAGGGTAATACCTTCTATGTATTCCTGGAGGTGATAGAGAAATTTACGGGAGCGCGCGGATCGAATGCCTTTGTTGAGGTGATGGTTCTTTACCCGACTACCGATCCACTCTTCCATGGCAAAACGTTCGATGTAGGCCGCGTTATCTTCGAAATTAACCGAAGGAGTTTTCATCACGAGATGTTCACCGTTGCCCTCTTCGTCGATCACAACATAGAGCTGACTGGTTTTGCTGGCGTATAAAAGACGCTCTACTCGGAAGCCGTCAAGTTTTTGGCCAGGCTTGAGGTCAGGAGGGAAGGGCAAAGATGTCAGGCTGCGGTAAATGTCGTCACGCTCTGCTCCGGGTAATTTATCAATTCTGACTAGCTGACAGGTTAGATTGTCAGGG
>JAADHD010000459.1 GCA_013152075.1 Verrucomicrobiota bacterium
TAACGAATCGGAAATTGTCGGCAAAACCGATTTCGAACTCTTCCCCCGACAGCTCGCAGAAAATTTCCGCAAGGATGACAAAGCGGTGATGGAATCCGGCGAACCCAGACTTCACATCATCGAATTATTTTTCAATCCGCAGGGGATTCCAGATTGGTATATCACCAACAAACTACCCGTCTTTGATCACAGCCAAAACATCATCGGAGTGATGGGCACCGTGCAGAGTTACGAGGGACGGCATCAGGCCATGCAACCTTACCTGCAGATTGATCGTGCAGTGCAATACATCCGCCAGCACTTCCGCGAACACATCTCAATCGCAGCGCTTTCTGCGATGGCAAAACTTTCCCCCCGCCAGCTGAACCGCCGCTTCCAGGAAACCTTTAAAGTAAGCCCCCAGGCATTTATTATGAAGCTGCGCCTACAAGCGGCCTGTGAAGAATTACGCCAAAGCAAATTACCGATCGCCGAAATTGCTATCGAGCTGGGTTTTCATGATCAGAGTTCGTTTACCTTGCAGTTCAGAAAGCAACTAGGGATCACGCCGAGCAAGTACCGGAAAAGTTATCGATGAGGAAGAAGAGTTGTAACCACGTAAAACAGGCACGTAAAAATATTCAGGAGTCAAAAAAAGAGAATTCTGGTAGGGATGAGCGGCACGCTCGTCCAGCGAATAAAGGTCAACATTCTTAATGCCTGAACACCTAATCGAATATTCCGGTGCTCCACCCAGATCTGAAGGTAACCGGCGTATCACCTTTTGCTATCTTATCTATCTCATCGTAAAAGCCTCCAATCTTGACCAATTGCCGATCATTCTCACGAAGCACCTCAGACCAGCCGAGAATGATCTGAAAGCGATCTTCCTCACCAAATTTCTTCTTGTTCTCAAATATCCAACCTGCTAAGCCTTTCACGCAATCCTCCACGAAAGCAACAGTCTCAGATTCAGATTCCCTCGGTTTAATCACAGACCAAACATTGACTAAGTCACCATCCCAGTGCGGCCTGAAATCTGTCCGTGTGATTCCTATACTTTGCCATTCAGGCTCCCCCTGTAACGCTCCCCCCTCAAATACTTTCATTTAATCTATTTCCATACTCTCCTCGTTCAACAACTGTAAGAACTCTCTGAAGTCGAGGTAAATTTCCATCGTCATCCGCTTTGATCATGAGACTGCGTAACTGCTCCAATGCCCGAAGCCGTTCCTGTGGACTATGGTTCTTCCAATACTTCCATCCAGACGCCTCGTCCGCTTCTTCCACAGTGCATTTTTCGACTGCGAATCGATCGAGTCTAACTGTTCCCTGCTTCGGCATGAATGCATCTTACTGATTCAACATGAAAAATTCAAGCAGGCATGTCAAAAAGGAAGGAATTGAGGAATTGGAACCACCGCCGAGCGAAGCAAGACAGCCAGAGGCAATATACACAAAAGACGAAAATAATATAAGGAATAGAAAAAAGAGGTTTTTGGTAGGAATGAGCGGCCCGCTCGTCCGCGACCGTTCTGCTTGCAACGTTTTCCATGGCACCCAACGACCACCCCGCATCTCCGAACGACCAGCGTTCGCTCCCAGCTTCGGCACGACAAGCCAACCCAGCCTTCCCTGCTAGACAAAAAAGCGAAAAAGCAGCAGCTCCCCCTCCCCCTTCCCCAACGGGGAAAAATGCGATAGCCCAGCGGCGAAGCCCTGGGTTGGAACGCAAAAAAATCATCAGCCCTGACGGGGCGAAACGAAATCGGCCCCAAGCACGTATAAATCAGAGAACGATATACCATGTTAAAATTCAGGAGGAAAACGTCTGGCCCAATGCGCGAAAATAATCATTCAACCCATTCAATCGCTCCCCTTCGATTTCGAACGAACTGCGCAATCGGTATGCTTCCTCCGCAGAGTCATCTCCCACACAAAATGAAAAAATAACGCGATTCCCCTCGGCACTGAATGACAAATAAGAATCATACTCCCCTTCCAAAGTGGGAGAGAGCGAACGGTCGAGAATAAAGCGATCAAATTCATCGCAAAATTTCTCAAACCTCATAAAAAAGACATCCCCATTCAACCCTTGAAATCTACCGCGACCAAGATCCGCCACCGCCTCCATAGCGCAAGCCGAGTAAACGCCAGGGTCATTGTTGTGCGGGCGAACCTCTACCCATGATTTGCGGTCACCGGATTCGAGTTTTAGCGGGGCGAGCATTTTTAGTTAGGATTAAACGTTTATCCAAAATTAGCTGAATTCGATGATGATTTCTTTGGCGAAAGGATCACCTTCGCTGGCGAGATCGGTCAGTTCGGAGAGGATGAGCTCACGAACTTCAGAACGTGGATTTTCAAGGCCCAGCCTACAGACTTCGTAGTCGAAAAAACTGTTAAGAATTTGAGCCGCCTCCTCTGAAGTGGGTGCTCCGGCAAGGAGTCCGCCATGCTCACGACGCGATTTAGCAATGAGAAAACTCCAGTCTCCGGAATCACGATCACGCCCTGTGTTTTCCTTGGTAGCTAACAACTCGACGGCAGAGGGTAATCGCGTACCGTCAGCCAATGGTGTGCCACTTTCCCAAATTTCCTGGAAGCGATCCGGGGCGATCCCGTTAGGCTCCCTGAAAAGATCCAATGGGCATTCAAGCCCCATAATACGAATCATCCCCACAGAGCTAATGTTGTCCTGCAATTCACCTCCCTCCAACGACAGCCAGTTCGGCAGGGTCTGTATAGTCAAATCTTGAAATTGGGAGTTTATTTTCAAAACAGCATCCAGCCAGTGCTTGGGGCTTTCCATAGGATCAAGCCAAAGATCAACATCCTGAGTGCTTCTACTGAACCCATGGGCAATAACAGCAAGCCCTCCGATTAAGGAAACTTTGTGTTCCTGCGTGAGTTTAACGATGTACGACTGAAGATTTGGGTCCATGTTGATCGACTCTTTGTTGGACTTGTTGTGCGATCCATAGAAGATCCTCGATGCTACGGGGTGCCTCCATCCACGGCTCACTGTTATCAAGATCCATCTCCCTTATTTTTACCGGAGGACGCTTTGCACGTCGATGTTTGAGTGCGAGGCGATTTTTATATTCCTCTTTCACCCATTCTGGATTCGTAGTCCACCCACCACGATGAGATTTTACCAGTATCTTCATAAGCAGAGTTTAACATAGACTGGGGGATAGTCCAAACGTCGATACGCTGACATGGCGTAGAGAATGTGTTACGACAAGCCCTGATCGATGAGTTCTTCTCTTTGTTAAGGCCATGGTTTATGCGTCATTTTTCCCTTCCCCAGATAAAACCTAACTCTTTATGCTTACCTTTACAAGTGGAGCGCAAATATTTCTTCAAAATCCTCACCGTGAAAATTCTATCAGACCCAGCACCCCTCGGTCAATGTTGGCGGGGCATTAAGAGCCTGGTGGTGGCGCATACTCGCCATCAAATCCATATCTAATTTCGAACGCACATTTGGATCGTATTCGAGAAACTGCGTTGATGGTATTTGCACACTCTTTGGCGTTTTCTTTACAAAACGAACAGAATACTCGATTGTCAAAATCAAGTATTTGCACCACACCACGTCCAGATTTCACGTCAGCTTGAGCGTGATACCACTCATCCGCCCGTGAGTATGATGCATGTTCGGGCCGCGGCTTAATACTAAAATCTACAATCGCTGATTCTGGCCAAAATCCATCCAACCCCTCCAATTCGTATAAAGGTATGCCCATGTGATACATTGTGGCGCATCGTATGATTGTCCTTTTCCCAGCATGAGCGTCCATATCAATGGCTAAATTTGACCTGAACATTGACAACAAGGTTTCTCCTAAAACAGATTCTTGTTCAGCCCCGTTCTCAATCTCTTTCAAGCGGCCTGCATCAGCAAGCATTATG
>JAADHD010000028.1 GCA_013152075.1 Verrucomicrobiota bacterium
ATCCATTGCCGTTGGAGAAGATGCAATTTATCTCGCTGATGGCGGCAACCGTAAAGTGTTGATTTGCGACCGAGAAACCGGTGAAATAACTGATCGATTTGGCGAGAAGGACGAATCGAAAAACAATCCTGGTTTTGCCGTTCCAAGCCCCTATTTCGATTTGACCGTGGCCAGCGATGGCGATTTGAGAGTCGTGAACCCCGGACGCCTTCGCGTTGAAACTTATACACTCGACGGAAAATTTAAATCATCTTGGGGTGGCCCCGGTATGAAAATAGATCGTTTCTGCGGTTGTTGTAATCCGTGTTATTTCACCATGATGCCCAACGGTGATTTCATCACTAGTGAAAAGGGGCTCGCCCGGGTGAATATTTATAGCCCTGAAGGAGAATTCAAGGGAGCTGTTGCAGGAATGGATATTCTAATTGATGACAAAGAACTCGCCAAACGCGCTTGCGGTGATTGCAGTGTTGGTGCTGGTTTTGATGTAGCGATCGAAGAATCGGGACGCGTATTGGTTCTGGATCCGTTTCGCATGGTCGTGCGTCCTTTTACCCCGAAAGCGGAAACAGATTCAAAAACTGAAATCACCGCCTGATTGAAATTTTAAAGAGGAGTTATTATGGATCAAAAAGCTAAGCCCAAGCCCACCACTCCCGCTCGCCGTCAATTTTTCGCTATTGGCATGCGCACGATTATCATTGGAGGGATAGGTTCTTATGCCATGTCCCAAGAGGTCAAACGCCGTCGTCTCGCGGGTGATCCTAATTGCATTCAGCTCGACACCTGCACTCAATGTATCGAATTGTCATCCGGTTGCACCAAGGACAAGGCGGAAAACTTTCGCGTTGAGAATAACATCACCAAGTGATATGCTAACCCCTCTTAAGAGGCGTTGTCATTATGCGTATTCGCTCATCATCGAATCGCTGGTATAGAAAAGTTCTATTGCTAGCAACTTTACTGCCTTGCCTGCTCTCAACTGAGCCTGTCAGTGCTCAGTCAAAATTAAGCAACCATAAGTCGGAGTTGATTCGCGAAGCTCTCGTGAATGTGGTCAATCGGGAAAAACTTCCCGGTATGATTGCTGCTATTGCAAATGCAGATGGAGTGATGGCGATTGGATCTGCTGGTGTTCGCAAAGAAGGCTCGAATGTTGCGATAACTGACTCTGATCTTTTTCATATCGGTTCGTGTACCAAAGCGATGACCGCTACCTTGCTGGCCCAATTTGTCGATGAAGGAGTGATCACTTGGGACACAACTTTGATTGATGTTTTTCCCGAGTATCGAATCAAAATACATCCTGACTACTATAAGGTGACACTCTGGCAATTGCTAACCCATCGGGCCGGTGTTCCCGCCAACGCGAAAGACTGGTGGGTCCATCAGAAAATGGAACTCAAGGCCAGACGGCAGACCATTATGCTGGAAAATTTAAAAGAAGCCCGCTCGGAAAAACCAGGGCAATTTCTTTATTCAAATCTCGGCTATATGATCGCCGGTAGCATGGCAGAAAAGCTGAGCGGAACCAGATGGGAAACTCTGATGAAAAATTATTTGTTCACTCCCTTGAAAATGGACTCAGTTGGCTTCGGACCTCCCGGAACCAAATGGAAAGCGGATCAGCCGTGGGGACATGTGAAATCGGCTGGCAAATGGCAGGCTAAACAATTTGATAATGCAGAACCGCTCGGGCCAGCTGGGCGGGTTCATTGCAGCATTGAAGATTGGGCAAAATTTATTGCATTGCAGTTGCCCGGTAAAAACAAACCCATTTTGGATCGCAAGTCACTCGATAGATTGATAGATTCTGATGATGATTACGCCGCTGGGTGGATGGTTGGCGAGCGATCGTGGGCAAAAGGAATCACACTGACACACAGTGGAAGCAATACCATGTGGTATGCCGTGGTCTGGGTGGCCCCCAAATTAAATCGGGCCTTCATTGTCGCAACCAACTCCATGGATGAAAAATCAGCGGCAATCTGTGATAAAATGATAGGAGAGCTTATTTCCATCGATAACGAAGAATGAAAACCTCTAGGAGGACATTTCTGCGTAATGCCACGATTAGTGCAGTAGCCGGACTGCCTGAATTACTTCAAGCTCAGAACCGCTTAAATAACGATCCTCTCAACGACGCACTGGGACTCGTCACTGCATCCCTCTCCTCACACATCTCTTCAAAATCTGGAGTAAAAGGGAAATTCACCCTGCTGGAACTTCCAAAAATCATGCGTGACGAACTCGATCTGAAGGTGATCGATTTCAATACAATGAATTTCCACACCTATGAGCCGGCCTATCTGGAAAAATTGCGTTCAGCGGCTGATGATGCCGGGTGCCTGATGACAAATTTAAAAATGAATCAAAAGGTCGACATGAGCAGTTCAAATGCGGAAACAAAGGCTAAAGCAATGAAGGCCTACAAGCAGTCAATCGACGCAGCCGCTTTACTTGGCTTGAAATGGGTGCGCCCCCTGCCCCGGACCCCTATGCCTGATATGAAATTGCATGTGCAGGCTTACCACGAGTTGATCGACTACGCAGGAGAACGAAATATTGTTGTGCTGGTGGAAAACTTTGGCTGGATGATGAAGGATCCGGATTCGATGGTGAAGTTGGTTCGAGAAATCGATAGTAAAGGCACGGCGGCCGGAGTGGATACAGGGAATTGGGTCGACAACAACGTGCGTTATTCGGGGTTGGAGAAATCGTTCCCGCTGGCCGTGACCTGTGATTTCAAAGCCAAAACCATGGGGCCGGATGGCGGGCATACTGCATACGACCTCAAACGGTGTTTTGATATCGCCTGGCAATCCGGATTTCGAGGCCCTTGGTGTTTTGAACACGGACACAAGGACAGGAATCGCGCATTCCGTGAATTGGGAATGCTACGGGATTGGTTGCGCAAGTGGACGGCCTAGGTAAGTGAAAAATGAGTCTCTACCTTCCCTCTATTCAGTCCTACAGCCTATAGACTACAGCCTTTCCTTAAATAGGACTCTTGGTATAATTGCGCTTATCAAACGGGATCTTGTAATCAACCGTTCCTGATTTTTCATTGATAACGTAACCCGAGCGGCGAACCAGCTCGGGGCCAGGCAGAAACTCGTCGCGTGACTCCTTGAGTAAATGTTGCAAGTGTTCTTCTAGCCTCTTTTGAAGCCGAGCATGCTCACCCTTCCCTACGAGGTTATTTTTTTGAAAAGGGTCCGCCTCATTGTCATATAATAACCACGGCCCATTGAGGTCCCGGCAATAGGTGTGGCGAGTGGTGCGAACTCCGCGGTATTCCCTGCCTCCCACTCTACGGCTCCACTGACCAAAGGGCTGCGGACAAGTTATTAGTGCCGCATAATTGTCATCAGGTTTTTCGGTTCCGAGGATCACTTTCGACAGGTCACGGCCTTCCACTTCATCAGGAATCTTTGAATCGCCAACCAAACCAAGTAGAGTTGGCATGATGTCAGGTGTATCAATCGGCATTGAGATTTGACGTGCTTTATTTTGTAAACCAGCGGGCCAACTTACTAAAAAAGGCACACGCAGTGATTCATCCCAAGGTTGTTGTTTTTTCTTGAAGCCATGGGAATACAGCATGTCGCCATGATCCGAAGTGTAAACAACAATGGTGTTGTCGGCCTGACCGGTCTCTTCAAGAGTTTTCATCAGTCGACCAAGGCAATCGTCAAGTGCCGTCATGTGGGCGTAATACCCCCGGTAATCTTTTAGCGCCGTTTCTCGATGCTCATCGGGAATATTTTCTCTCAGAGTGAGTTCTTTTTGATCGTAAAGCTTTTTGTATTTGTCAGGAGCAGTGTGATATGGCGCGTGCGGAGGCCCCCATG
>JAADHD010000432.1:0-3853 GCA_013152075.1 Verrucomicrobiota bacterium
GCATGGGCCTGCAGTTGTCCACCATGTTCTATAATTCGGGGAATTGGGGTATCCCACTGATGGCGTTGGCTTTTCCCGAGGTAGGACCGGTGATTCAGGTTTTTGTATTAATGACGATGAACATTTCCACTTTCTCGATCGGGATTTTCCTGGCGAGTGCGCAGGGGGATCAGGCAGGTCAGCAAGGCCGCTGGAAACGTTTTTTACCGATGTTACGCCAGCCTTCGATATACGCTATTCTGCTCGCGTTGCTGATGCGTTCGATGGACAATCCGTTGGAAGATGTCACGTTCATATGGAAACCGATGGTATATCTTTCCGGCGCACTGGTGGCTTTCGCCCTGATCACATTGGGGGTGCAATTGTCAAAAACGCGGCCGCCGAAAATCGAAAGTCGCTTGGCGTGGGCCTTGGGGATTCGTTTGCTCGGAGGGCCTGCGGCAGCGTTTTTACTGACCAGGCTGTTCGGCTTTGATGCCGCGATCTCGGCGGTGTTGATTGTTGGGGCGGCGTCACCGGCGGCTGTTAACACGGCGCTGTTGGCTCATGAGTTCAAAGCTGACAGTCGCTTTGCGGCAGCTGCGGTATTTTATTCGACCTTGCTGGCGGGCATCGTTGTGACCTTGCTGATCTATTTTTTGAGGTAGAGTGAATGGCTGCGATTTAGGGCCGCCCCACTTGGGGCTGATGAGGGGAATGCTGTCCCCAGGATTCCATCCTGGGCTGACATAGAGCTGCCCTTTGGGGACTTAGGAATCGATTTCTAACTGCGCCCGGTCCGCGTTCAACCGCGTTAAAGCTCGGCTACTAGCGCCCCTTCATTCAAGGGCTTTTCCTGATAAACCTGGCACCACCACGTCGGCGATTCATTTTCTTACCAGTTCTTTTTCTTCAGCAGGGAAAGCGTGGCCGGTATCTTCCATCTCATGATGCAGAACAAGATGAATTTATTCGCAATCATTGTAGGCTTGTAGAGATAAGCTATTATTGTCAGCCATACATGCGGCTATCGAGTATCACAAAATGCTACATGATAAATGTTAAATCCTAAATGTAAAAGATGCATCTGAACGAAGCCAAAGTGATCTATTTGACGGCCGGAGCTGCGGGCATGTATTGCGGTTCTTGCATGCATGATAATGCGGTGACCCGTGGATTGCTGAATCGTGGAGTGAATATCCAACTCCAGCCACTCTACACTCCTATTCGCACCGACGAAGAAGATGTCAGCGTGGATCGGATATTTTTTGGCGGCATCAATGTTTTCCTGCAGCAGAAGATTCCCTTGTTTCGTTATCTACCGGGATTTCTCGATCGCTGGTTGGACAATCCTGCACTCATCTCCCGGTTGTCTGCTCGCGCGGTGAAAGTGGATGGCAAAGAGTTGGGCGGTCTGGCGTTGTCCATGGCGCGTGGCGAATCTGGTTATCAGCGCAAGGAAGTCGCGCGATTGATGAAGTGGTTGAAGGAGGAAGCCAAACCGGATCTGGTCGTATTATCCAATCTGCTGATAGGAGGCGTGATTCCCTCGATCAAACGAGAGCTGGGGATTCCCGTGGTGGTGAATCTCCAGGGGGATGATGTGTTTCTCAATGACTTGATCGCCCCTTATAAAGAACAGGTGATCACCGAGATGCAGCGACTGGCCAGCGAAGTTGATGGCTTTTTGGTTTTTAATGAGCCTTACGCAAAAGTGATGGGGGACCTGCTGGATATACCTGCTGAGAAATTTCATCTGACAAAACTTGGTATCGATACCGATGCGCTACAGGGAATGGCTGATGCCTGTGATGAACAACGCAATCAGAACGATTCCGAAACACCTCTTACCATCGGTTTTTTTGCCCGGCTTTGTCCTGAAAAAGGTCTGAACCTTCTGGTCGATGCCTTTATTGAGCTGAAAGAGAAACCAGCAATGGAAAAGGTGCGCTTGAAAGTGGGTGGATGGTTGATGGAGAAAGACCGGGACTTTCTTGAAGCGCAACAGGCGAAGCTGGAAAAGGCCGGCTTGGCGGATGTGAGTGAGCTAGTGATCTCTCCGGACCGCGAAGGCAAGCGCGCGTTTTTCCCCGGCATCGATGTGTTTTCCGTGCCGGCCATAGCCGTGGAGCCCAAGGGATTATATGTGCTCGAAGCCATGACCTGCGGAATAGCGGTTGTCGAACCCGAGGGCGGCGGTTTCGCCGGAGTGATCAGGGAAAGCGGGGCCGGGCGTCTGGTATCACAAGGGGACCAGAGCATTCTGGCGACGGCGCTGGGCGAATTGTTAGACTCGCCGGATGAACGTCGGATTATGGGAGAAAAGGGACAGCGATTTGTGAAGGAGTATCGTGGCCTGGATGAAATGACGGAATCTACCGCCGAGGTGTTTGAGAAATTTTTGTAGAGATAACATTTACACAATCCGGCGTTGACCCTGTGAGCCCTCCGTTTAGAGTTTTCATTCTCTAGAGAATTTCAATTTTCATTCCCTGATAAAACCATGATCAAATCCTTGTTAACTCTTGCTCTTGTCTCCGCGGTTTCTTTTCAATCCACCTATGCCGGCAACTGGCCGGGTTATCGCGGACCGAAGGGGGATGGAAGTTCGGTCGAGTCCATTTCGGCAAAAACTTTTGGTAAGAGTGGGCCGAAAAATGTGTGGAAGGCCGAAACCGCCAACGGATTCAGTTCATTTGCCATCGGAGGTGGAAAAGTCGTGACTCTGGTGACTGAGAAGGCGGGTAAAAAATACGTTGAGACCTGCGTGGCTTTTGATCAAGACAGCGGAAAAAAGTTGTGGGCGGTTACTCTTGGCGGCGCAGGTAGCCTGGGCGGTGGAGGCGGTGCCGGAGCAAAAACCAATAAAGGGGGAGACGGTTCGCGATCAACGCCTGCGATCGATGGCGACAAGGTTTATGTGTTCGATGCTTTTCTGGTGGTTCATTGTTTAAAGTTGGATGACGGGTCCACTATCTGGAAGCGTGACTTGGTGAAGGAAAATGGCGCGCAGAATATCAAATGGGAAAATGCGGCTTCGCCGGTGATCGATGGAGAGAAAATTTACGTGGCCGGTGGCGGAAAAGGACAGGCCTTGCTCGCTTTGAACAAAGCGGATGGCAAAGTTATCTGGAAAGTTGAAGATGATCAGATCACTCACGCGACTCCGATTGTGGGAGAGGTGCAGGGAGTGAAGCAGGTGATCTTTTTTACCCAGACAGGATTGGTGGCAGTCACTCCCGGGAAAGGTGAAGTGTTGTGGCGCTACGAATTTCCATTCAAAGTTTCCACCGCCGCCTCACCGGTGATCTGGGAAGACATAGTCTATTGCTCGGCAGGTTACGGAGTCGGAGCTGGCGCAGTGAAAATTTCCAAAAGTGGATCGAATTTGTCTGCCAAGGAGATTTGGCGCACGCCAAAAGAAAACGTGAATCACTGGAGCACGCCGGTGGTGAAAGACGGCTACCTTTACGGCATGTTCAGCTTCAAGGAATACGGCAAAGGTCCTCTAGCCTGTGTGGATATCCGCACCGGAGAGATGAAATGGAAACAAGCGGGCTTCGGGCCAGGTAATGTGATTCTGACTAAAGAGGGTAATGTGTTGGCATTGTCCGATGCTGGAGAGCTGGTTCTGGTGGATGCAAATTCATCCACTTACAAGGAGCTTGGACGGGCGAAAGCCGTAGGTGGAAAATGCTGGAGCACTCCCGCAGTCGCCGACGGCAAGGTGTTCGTCCGCAGCACCACAGAAGGCGGAAGTTTCGCATTGGGAAAATAGATATCTCGGCCCTGGGTATCGGTAGGGCCGACCGCCCCGGCTTGTCGGCCCGAAGCTGAAAGCGAAGGCGGATCGTCCGGCGAATTGCCGGTAGGG
>JAADHD010000432.1:3877-4672 GCA_013152075.1 Verrucomicrobiota bacterium
GTAACTTTTCCGCAAACATCCATGTTTACGATGTTTGCGGCAATCCCTGTTGGAACAGTCATTCTCAGTCAATGGTGTGATTACAGCGTCGGAGGCCGACTCCGTTATAGGTTGAATTACAAGAAGGTCCGCACTCGGCCTCATCGAACGGGAGTGCGGCAGCGTTGACGCTTATTTGTGTATCGACAGGAGCCAAGAAAAAGATTATTGTATCCACATGACTATTTCTCATCAGACGGTTCTGGATAAGGATGGACAGCCCACGGCTGTCATCATCCCTTGGAACGAATTCCTTGAAATCAGGGGACTGCTTGATGATGATGCACCGACTCAGGAAGAACTCGAAGTCTGTCAGGAAGCTGAGGCAGATCGAGTGAATGGTAACAAGGATGCCTTTGTTCCCATGTCTGAAGTGAAAGAGAGATTAGGTATTTGACCAATGCGCCCAATCGTTTTTCACCGTCGAGCGGATAAATATCTCGACCGTATGCCAAGGGATAGGCAGATACAGATCATTACTGCTCTGGAAGAAGTTGCCGCCCTTGAAGATATACTTCAACATCCTAATATCAAAATCATGAGTGAGGGCTTGTAGATTGGTATCGGTTGAGAGTAGGTGTTTATCGTTCCACCCTTCAGTTGCGGATTGTCAAAGATGACGAGGTAATCTACGTCGATTATATCGGACCGAGAGGCGAGGCTTATAAAAAGTGATTTTATCCTGTTGCCGTTGTGAGTTGATTATTGGGCGCAGAATCTCCACCAAAACCTTCGGAGGCAGTGTTGGAAACTGGA
>JAADHD010000296.1 GCA_013152075.1 Verrucomicrobiota bacterium
CTATCGATACTCTCGAACGTGGCTCCGAGCTGGAAGCTCGCCGATGTCAAAAAACTATCTGACGAAAATCGGGTGCGAGCGGTGATGGCCTTGAAACAATCCAAACTCTCTCCCGAAATCTGGGTGCCTGCTCTTCTGGATGACAAAAACCCAGATGTGCAATTCGAAACCCTGCGCTGGATTGCCGATGATCAGTTGGATGATTTTCTCCCGAACGTCGAACAAATTCTCAAGCGCAGCGATCTGGACTACAACGTATTCGAAGGAGCTATCGCCGCTCGCAACACCCTGCTGGGAAAACCCGAAATCGGCCTACGTGATCCCGAAATGTTGCTGAGCAAAGTATTGGACAAATCAAGCTCACCGAGCATTCGGGCCTTTGCCCTACGACTACTGCCGTCTCGTCCCAAAAACGCCTCTAAAACAGGCGCAGTACCCGCAGTCAAATTTCCCAAAGGGCTCACCGTAGATATTCTGGTGGAACTACTCGCAGTCGACAATCTGCAGCTCGCGCTGGAAGCTCTGCGCACCCTGGCGGGCAATCCTTCGGCCGGACAAGAAATCCTCGCTAAAACCGCTAGCAACGAAGAACTCAATACTCAGCTGCGAGCCGAAGCCATTAGCGGACTCGCCCCTGTCGCCAAACAACATCTGCAATTGTTGCTCGAACTCGCGAAAAACCGGGATCCAATCATTCATCAAGAAGCCTTGCGAGCTTTGCGCTCTTCCTCCCTCACTTCAGATCAGCAGGCGCAGTTGAAAAAAATCGCCACACAATATCCTGACTCTGCCGGCCTTGTCGCGGCTCTGATCGATGCCGCTTCGCTCAATGCCGGTCGCCCTGCCCTGACCGACACCGCCGCCTGGTTGAAACGTCTCGATGCGATCAAAACACCCGCTGACCCGAAAGCCGGTCGCCGTATATTCAACCACAGCCAACTCGCCCTCTGCGCCAACTGTCATCGTCACAGCGGACGCGGAAATGTAGTCGGCCCGGACTTGAGCAACATCGGCGATCGCGGTGATCGCAGTTGGCTACTCGAGGCTATCCTCAATCCCAACAAGGACATCGCCCCGCAATACCTACCGCGCATGATCACCCTCAATGACGGCAGCGTTTACACTGGTATCCGATTGCGATCCTACGTCAACGAACAGATCCGCGATGCCCAAGGGCTGAACCACACCTTCAAACGTGATGACGTGAAATCTATCCAGGACTTGCCGATGTCTTTCATGCCCACCGGTTTGCCTATGTCTCTCACTGACCGAGAACTACGCGACCTGCTCGCATTTCTCGAATCCTCTGCATCGTTAGAAAAATGAGATTGGCTTTATTTTCCGTCAACCTCGCTCGGTAGTGCCTTGGTATGGCAACGGTAGTGAGGGTTGAAGGCAACTCCCTTATTGACAGAAAACCATAAATATGGAAATATGGGTGGATGAAAACCACCTTGGAATTACCCGATAACTTGATGCGAAAAATCAAGATTTTAGCCGCAAAGGATGGTCGAAAAATGAAGGACATCATCGCTGAATCCCTGTGCAGGGATTTGCATATTGCCACTCCGGAAGCGCGTCCTAGTCTTCGTGACATGACGCCCGTTTCCGTCGGACGTTTGTTCGAAAATGAAGGAACAGAAGACCTTATGGAGGACACGCTGAATGAACGTGGGCATCGATACTGATTTTCTGGTGCGGATCGCTATCCTAGAGCATCCAAAACATCAATCGACTGTGGATCTCAGGGATCATTATCTTGATGCCCGGAAACGCCTTGCTCTGGCTCCACAGGTTCTATCCGAATTCATCCACGTTGTCAGCGATCCCCGTCGCTTTGAAAATCCTTTATCCATCGAAAAAGCCCTGCAACTGAGCCGGGATTGGTGGAACGCAATCGAAATCGAGCAGATCCACCCGACAGGCGATGCGGTAATACAATTCCTTGACTGGATGGAAAATTACCAACTTGGCAGAGAACGCGTTCTCGATACTATGCTTGCCGCCACCTACCTGTCATCCGGAATCACTCACCTAATTACTGGCAACCCGAGAGATTACCGGATTTTTCCTGAATTGAAACTCATTGAAATGTGACTTCTTGCTGGGAAATTTCCCGTATATCTGGTAGCTTGTTTGAAATTCATGGAAGAACAAATTGCAGCATTGGTTGACCCCATTTATCGCGACAAGGTGTTGCGAGCGCGTGAAGCTCCCCTTTCAAAAAAAATGGGCTGGGGTGCTGAGATGTTTACCGAGGTTCGTGGTCGAATGAAATCAGGGATCCGTATGCAGTTCCCTGAAGTCGACGAAGAAGATGTTAACAAGATCCTGCTGGAGCGCCTTGATCGTCTTACCCGCGCCGAGGAAATGGAAATTTTTAAACCCGTAAAATCCCAATGAAAAGCGGCAACGAAGCCACCGCAATCACGGTGGATGCTTTTCATGCGCTCGGTATCGATTTTTTTCTCGCAGGCTCGTATTCTTCTAATTTTTACGGAATTCCGAGAGCAACTCGAGATGCCGATTTCGTGGTTATTCTTTCACAACCCATTGAAGCGATTGCCGCAGAACTCGGAGAGGAATTTATTCTTGATCCCCAATCTTCTTTTGAGGGTATTACCGGAACACTACGTGATATTTTCACCATCCCGTCGATCGCTTTCAAAATCGAAATCTTTCAACTTAGTGATGACGCCCATGATCAATCAAGATTCGCGCGGCGCCGCTTGGTCTTTGACGAACTGGTCAATCGAGAGATATTCATTCCTACTGCAGAAGATGTGATTATCACTAAACTACGTTGGGAGAAAATTGGAAAAAGAGGAAAGGATGCCACGGATGTGCGCGATGTGATCACTGTGCAGAGCGACGCCGCTCTGGACTGGAATTACATTCATCGCTGGGTGGATGAACACGGCACTCGCAAACTTCTTGAAGAAATCCATGCATCGATCCCACCGATCGATTGATTGTTTGATCTCAAAATTATCCCCCACCCTTCCCCATCGCACTGCGATAATTCCCCGGAGTCTGCTTGCTGAACTTGGCGAAGGCCGCGTAAAGACGTGGCGGAGAACCGAAGCCACTTTGACTGGCAATTCCCTCCATCGTGAGATCAGTGGTCAACAGCAGATGCTTGGCGTGCTCGACACGCAATGAAGTCATAAATTCGTGAATGCTCATGCCCGATACCTGACGGAAAAGTCGCATGGCTGACGAGTGGTGCATGCCCGCACTCGCCGCGATTTCATCTCCGCGAACTGGACGCATATAATTTTCCGTGATCGTCCGAGCCAGCTTTTCAAAACGTGCGATAGCAGAAGCAGGCAGGGAACGGTGCATTTTTCCACCGCCTTGATTCAACGAAAATTCAGCAGCCACCTGTAGAACCCGAGCCCGCGCCTGAAGCAACACCGCTTCCTTTTCCAGCAAGTTTCCCTCCAGCAAATTTTTCCACGACTTGATCAAAGAAATATCGGAACACGGTTCAGTGCGCATTTTACACACCATCAGCTGTCCACGTAACAGAGCGTTAAAAAATGGACGCGGAAGATTCCATGGCAATACCCAGGCAATCGGCAATCTGAAACCATGGGAAACTGCTCCTACCCCAACTTCCAAAACTTGATGCTCCCGCATCCCCCAGAATAGAACCAAATGATCCGGCTCGATTTCGTAAACGCTATCCCCGTGTCGCAGCTTCACCTCAGCATACTCCAGAATCATGATTTCAATTTCAGGATGATAATGCCTGAAATCCCCTCCGACCTTCAAATCCACATCCCAGCTGAATACAGAGAGCCCGTAGTTTTCCAAATTGTCAGGTTTCATTAGCCTATAAA
>JAADHD010000179.1:0-494 GCA_013152075.1 Verrucomicrobiota bacterium
CCTTGATTATGCCTATCGGGAGGATGGTGTTCTCACAAAAATCGTCTCCGATTTTCGAACTTTCTCTGGATTCGATGCTAAAGCGGATGACTTCCTGCTTACACGATGTGAGCGAGGGTTTGCGAGGAATGAAGATGGCAAGCATGATCATGCTTACTGAGAAGATCACCGATGTGAACTCTGGCAAGACGGTGAAGCGAAGTTTTCACACGCCCGAGATCAAGCATTGGACGAATGTCTCGAAGCTTCCAAATCCGACTAAGCTAGAAACCAAATCTGCGACTGATCGATAGGTTGCCGGCAGAGAGTCAAAGAGAGTGAAGGCTGCATTCAATCCCCATCTTGAATTCTGAGCGTGCTCAGGTAGCCTGTGACAGCACTCAAACGTTGAAAAAATAAACACCTATGAAAATTAACGAAATTGCATTTTCTGTCTATCCCGTCACCGATATGGAGAAGGCGCGCTCATTTTACGAAGGCATACTCGGACTGAG
>JAADHD010000179.1:567-4384 GCA_013152075.1 Verrucomicrobiota bacterium
GCACCAGGAATGACGCCGAGCTCTGATGGTTGTAGTGTCTCTCTCGAAGTTGAGGATTTCGATCAATCCATATCCGAGTTGAAGGAGGCTGGGGTGGAATTTAACTTCGGCCCCATTGAAACGCCCGTTTGCCATATGGCTTTCGTTCGAGACCCTGATGGAAATTCAGTCGGAATTCACAAACGTAAACCAGGGCATTCCTGACCCAATAAGCCTAAATATGGGCATGGGCATGGGCATTATTATGTAGTCTTGGTTCGAACATGAATTTCATCATGCGTATATTTCTTATAATGGTCGTGGTTTCAGTCTTTGCGACAATTGCCAACGAAGTCGAGGCCGCTCCTTACAAGGTCGCAGAAGTTTACACGAGCATGCGCAAGCAGGTGCTCAATCTCGATGACAAACTAATCCCTGAACTCAAGGGCGAACCAGTCTGGGCGGTGTTGATGGAAACAGGGCGAGAGGACGAAGCGATCAGCGTCGTTGCTGTAGCTGACGGCACAGCAAGCCTCTATTATTCCACTGGCGGTGGGATGGTCGGGTTGGGGAAGAAACCGGATATTCATTCGGCAACTTTATCTTTCCTGAAAAAATCTACTTCCTTCCTGAAGTTCATGAAGAGAGTCGAGGCCTTCCCCTTGCCAAAACCCGGGCAGACATTTTTCTATCTGGTGACGCCCGAGGGGGTATTCTGCTACGAAGCGAATCGGAATGATCTGGGCAGGCAACAGGATAAGCTATCAGCTCTCTATTACGCAGGGCACGAGCTCATCGCACAGATTCGGGTCGCGGATCAGCAGCGGAAAGAGGAGTGAATTTTGATCCACGAAGGGCGCGAAGGGCGCGAAGTTTTTTGATCAGGAAACTATCGGGTGATTCAAGTATTATTTTCCTTCTTCGAGTCCTTCGTGAACTTAGCGGATCCCTCGCTACAACGTTTTTAAATATTCCATCACCGCCTGCCGTTCCTCCTCACTGAGATCATCGCCGAAGGTGTGGCCCTGGTTGCCATATCCCGGCAGAGTGGTGTCGTAAATGTTCGTATTGCCACCGGCCTCCCGTTTTTCATAGCGCCAGCCCAGCATTTTGAAATCGTAATCCGAGGTGTTGAAATTACGCTGCCAGAAACGAGGTCGGAGCTTGCTGTTGAGCAGGGTGAGGATATCGGGGACGGAGCCGTTGTGCAGGTAAGGAGCGGTGGCCCAGATGCCATCAAGTGGCGGAGCGATGTAGCCGTTGCCAGGTTCCAAGCGAGCGGCGTAAGGGCCCTTGCCGAACCAGCTGTTGGCGTAAGTATGGCTGTCCACACTGGTTTGCCAGTTGGAAAGCGTTGGATCGGTTTTGATCGTATCCAATTTGATCATGTAATTGGGGAATTCTCCATCCGGACCGTATGTGCCATGACAGCGGGCGCATTCATCTTTGAAAACCTGTTTGCCTTTAAGGGCTTTGGTGGAGTCGATCTCTTTGGGCCATTTGGGTGCTTCCAGTGTTTCTAAAAAGGCCAGCACATCGGCAAAATTCTTGTCGATTTCGGCGGCTTCAGTGCTGTCTTTGAGCGTCAGCAGACTGGAGGCCATGATAAGTCGGGCGAAGTCGCCGCGACCGGATCCGGTGTAATACAATGCATTTTTCTTTTTCAACAACCATAGGGGTGGGACGTCAGTAGGAATGACTACGATTTTTTTCGGTTTCTCTGTGGTCGTGGGCTTCTCGATCCACTCCAGAGTTTCGGGATTGCGGTGTCGCCCGAGTACAAAAGCGAGATTGTCAGCCGGATTGACGCCCCGCACTTTGGTTTGGATCAGGGGAGAGATGAGCAAAAAGCGGTCGTGCAATGTTTTGTAGGCCTGGCGTTGAGGCGAGTCAGATCCGTGCATGCCGATGATCATTTTATCAACCATGCTCACGGTGGAGGTGCGGTCGGCAGTGAAATCGACCGTTGAGTTGCCCAGGCCGAGGATGAATTTTCCATTCAGGGTCTGGGCATGGCAGCGCAGGCAGTTGGAGGTCACGACCCGTGCGCCGTTGGGAGCGGTTACGGCGGTGTAGTGATAGGCCAGGGCGGCCTGATCTCCTTTGCGTTTCAGTTGATTTTTGGCCGGAGAGCGAGCCATGCTGAACAGGTCGATGGGTATGCCGCTGACAATGTAGTCACCTTCGACCAGGTATTTGTAGCCTTTTTGCGGATCACCAGAGCGTTGCTCGGAGGCGGGAATGCGGGTGCGGTAGCGGTTTTTACTTTTACTCTCGTTGAGTGAAGGGGCGGCCGAGGACGTGACCTGGGCGAAAGGTATGAATAAGGCAATAAGAAAGGCCAGCATAAGTGGTTGATGATATTTCCAGCTGTTACGAAATTTGTTCATGTTGTTTTCCAGACCGTAAGATACTGTAACTTTAAATAGGGACTGTGTCGAACCGGTCGAGGAAATCCCAGAGAAAGAGGTTCTTGAGTTTCTTCTCTCTGTCGCCTGGAGAGAATCGAAGGGAATGAATGTGCTGATCCTCCTGCACGATAAACCGGTATTTAGCGACGAGATCTTCCACCTTTTGATCATGGATGTTTGATGGCTTCAGAAACTGAGCGTTCAGAGGGAAGCCAACTTGGACCTTCGTTGGTATGTCAGTGAGATTTTTAAGCTCGAACTTACAATTATATTCAACCCGGTACATTCCCGGGACTCCGCCGTTAAACTGAAATCGGCCTCTCCCCGGAATGATCGTCACTTCCTCTTTAACCATCTTAATCTGATCAGTCGAAGCGAGTTCGATTGAGTGCCCAAAGCCTGAGAATACGCCTACGTTCGCAAGCGCAGTCTGGGAAACCGTTGCGAACAGGAATATGGCAAGTGCAGCTCTCATTTTTTGGATAACGTGGAGGCTAGCTGATGCTCTGCGAGGGCGAGCGTAGCTTGGTGGATAATGTATCAAAGTTAAAATGGGCTGACAACTGAAAACGGGCAGAGGATTAGCTACGCCGTTTTAAAACTGCTTGGCTTCTCAATGTGTTTTCCAAGGTGCAATTACTTGTCTTCTGAGTTCAACTCCAATCGCGCGACCTGCCAATGCTCCCAAGTCTGTTCTGGATCGATATCGTCATATTCACGGCGTTCATCTACTGCCGCTCTTTGTTCTCGGGTTAGAACGCGAGCTGGAGCTCGGTCTCGGATAGACTCCACTTCCTCGCGAGTGAGAGCTGTGCCTTTAGCTCGTTCCTTATTCGATAGCGTAGCTATTAACGAAGGAATGTGGGTGAGGATCGTCTCTTCAGGCATTTTAAGGAGAACGATCGAGCACAGGCAAACCGCTACTGGCAGCGAGCTTTCGTGTTCATGTTGAGGGTTAAAGTTTTAATTTAGATTTTGACTGGAGCTGAGTAGCGGTTTGCTGCTGCTGCGTTTTGTTCGCTGTTTCATTGTATCTCGACGAAAGCCTCACCCGATGCGATGAAGTCAAGGGCCTCGGTTAAGTGGTCGGTAATGATCTGCTTCAATCTATCCTCTGATGTATTTCTGCATCGCAGCCAAATTACAGTAGGCGGTGAACCAAGGCGTCCGACGAGATCTACAAAATCCTTGTCCTTCGTGAGAAGGGTTACCTCGCTTTGTCGAGCACGATCAAATATCTCCTCATCTTCGGCATCGCGAAGACCTATGTCTCTAAGCGCCTGAGCGTTATGCCCAAGGTTATCTTGAATCCAGTGTGCCACACGTGGAGAAAGGTGTGCATCCAGCCAGATCATGCCGCAATCACCGGGTGATCAATACTCTGCTTGGCATAAGTGATCGCCGCAGTAATATCTTCACGCTCCAAG
>JAADHD010000203.1 GCA_013152075.1 Verrucomicrobiota bacterium
CCCCCTTCGGAAAAAGCGCTGGCGACGCTCCCGTCCCATTGCCCTCGCGAGCCATCACTTCTCTGAGAGAACCTGATTCCGCCACAGTTGCCCCAGGCCGCCTCGCTCCCGCTGGATTCGCAACAGGAGCCCTCCCGCTCCGAACCTGATCAAATTTCTTCTGCAACAGAGCGCTTTCCCGCTCAAGAGCTTTCAGCCTTGCTTGCAGCTTCGCAGACTCAGCGTCCGCTGGAGCTGGAGCTGGAGCTGGAGCTGGAGCTGGAGCTGTCCTCGCTCCACCAACACCACTTGCTTGCGCCACGCCTCTCTGCCCCTGCGCAGGCGGCATACTTTCTGTCCGGTAAGCCGATGAAGTCACCACCAAAGGCTGGGCTGCTCCCGGATCAAGTGTGCTCGTCACCACATTGCCGCCCCCTTGCAAGACCATTTCCTGTGCTAAAAAGTCAGAATTCGTCGCCTCCACCTGCTGATGCTTTGGTAATACCCCGTATTCATCTTCGTATTGAGATCTCAGATAATTGCTGTAGCTACGACCGCCAACAGCCACCAACACCAACCCCGCCACAATTAGGGCGATCATGCTTGCAGTATTTCCCTTCATTCAATCTCTAGGTAAAAAAATTCTCAATGCGTGTTTAACCTTGCGAATAAGGGAACTTACACGATTTTCCGCCATCATGAAAGCCATAAAACGCACATGTCTATCTTCAAATCCGTATGAACCGTATGACAGTGAAAAAAATTCCCGTTCCGCGCTCGGTCGGCTATCTTGAAGTTCTTATACTATGAGCCTGCAGCCAACCCAGACCCAGTTTTACACCATGCCGGAAAATTCCGGAGGATTTCGCTTCGTTGATGGCGGGTCCATCCCCGAACTGACTCTCGCTTACGAAAGTTACGGGGAGCTCAACGAGGCCAAAGACAATGCTGTTTTGCTGTTTCACGCCCTTTCAGGCAATCAGCACGCGGCAGGACACAATCCCGCGATAGCTGAAGTCGGTGACCGCTGGACCGAAGAATGTCACGATGGCTGGTGGGACGATTTTATCGGCCCCGGCAAAGCGATCGATACAGACCGCTTTTTTGTTATCTGCATCAATTATGTGGGCGGTTGTTACGGCTCCACCGGCCCGTCATCGATCAATCCGGAAACCAACAAACCGTATGGATCGACCTTTCCCCATGTCAACGCGCAGGATATCATCAACAGCCAGTTACTGCTCTTGGATCACCTCGGCATCGAACAGCTACACGCGGTCATCGGAACCTCCACCGGCGGATTGTTATGTATCAACTTTGCCACCACCCACCCGAAGCGCACTCGCATTGTCATCCCCATCGCCACCGGTATCCGAACTACCGTACTCAATCGCATCTTTCTGCTCGAACAAATCCTCGCGATTGAAAACGATCCCAACTTCAATTGCGGAGACTATTATGATGGAGAACGCCCAGATCGCGGCCTGATGCTCGCCAGAGTCATCAGTCATAAATGTTTCGTTCACCTTGACGCTATTGAGCGACGTTCCCGACGCGACGTCATCCAAACCGATGACCATTTTGACTGGTACAAAGTTTACGATCAAGTCGAGTCCTACATGTTGCATCAGGGGAAAAAATTCGTTCACCGCTTTGATGCCAATACCTACCTCCGTATCTGCGAGATGTGGTCGCGCTTTGATCCGGTTGCGGATGGAAATGCAGAAAATTCTCTCGACCTGTTCAGTCGATCAAAAGACAACAATCACACCTATCTGATTTTCAGCATTGATGAAGATTATTGTTTTTATCCCGAGGAGCAAGCCGCACTGGTTTCCTGCTTGAAGGACGCCGGAGTTTCAACGATTCACATCACAGTTCATTCCGACAAAGGTCACGATTCTTTCCTGTTGGAGCCTGAACTCTACACCCCGCACATTGCCCACACCCTGAATCAGGGCTGAGCCTCTCCACTTGCCTTGAACAAGGTTCTCAACTATTCGTATGCATTATGGTACGACACAGTGTATTTTTCTGGTTGGACGAATCCCTTTCGTCAGAACAAAAACAAGAGTTTGAAGGCGGCATGCGCGCCCTGTTCGATATCGATGTCGTCAAGGCTGGCTCCTATGGCTCCGCTGCGACTACACCGGAACGGCCGGTGACAAACAACGACTTCGACTACGCGCTTTTTCTGGAGTTTGAAAATGTGGAGGATCACAACATTTATCAAACGCATCCAGATCACCAGGTATTCATCGACCAATGTTCGCAGTGGTTCAAAACCGTCAAAATTTTTGACACCGAAATCGCATGAATACGGTCATCAAGAACTCCCGGCAGGAACAACTCGACTACGCGTTTCATGGAAACGACAGCGACAAAAGCCTCCTCATCTTGATCGGACACGGAGTCACCGGCGACAAAGACCGCCCTTTGGCGACTGCACTAGCGGAGGCCCTTGCTGCCGCAGGTTTCAACGCCTTGAGGTTTTCGTTTTCCGGCAACGGTCAATCGGAGGGTGACTTCCAGGATTCCACAATTAGCAAAGAGGTTGAAGACCTGATCGCCGTGATCGACGCGGCGAAAAGCGCGGGCTTCACTCGAATCGGCTATTCGGGACACAGCATGGGCGGAGCAGTGGGCGTGATCAGCGCGACTAAAGATTCCCGAATAGACTTCCTCATTTCCCTGTCCGGCATGGTCCACACTGCAAAATTCGCCAAGGTGGAATTCGGAGACCAGATTCCGGATAAAGGTTTCATGTGGGACGAGCCGGATTGTCCACTCTCCTCCGCCTATGTCGATGACCTGACCCGTATTGATTCCGTGCTACCCCTTGCATCGCAGATCCAAATTCCATGGTTACTCGTTCACGGCAGCGAAGATGATGTGGTGCCAATCAGTGAAAGCCGCGAAATAATCGCTGAACCTTCTGAGTTTGCCGCAAATCGAGAGCTAATCGAAATCCCCGGCGCCAATCATGTATTCGCAGATGACGGCCTGCAGCCAATGATCGACGCTGTCACCAGTTGGATGAAAAACCTGTAAAACCACCGACTCACTGCCAAGGAATAGCCACCGAAGGCGACAACCGCAGCGCAGCGAATTACTTTCTTGGATGAAAGCGCGAGCAAGCACCAAAAATCATTCGATCACAATTTGACACACGGGGGTCCGTTTTAATCCTGGGCGGCAACAATAAGTCCTGGGCTGCAGTAGATATTTCCCAATCTCGTTGGTTAGGGTTTGAAAAAAATCTTTAGACGCACTTTTCCGACCTACTTTGGTCGATGCCATCGTCTCTGGAGTCAAAGTCTTCACCTTTATTATTACCACACGTTTTTACCGAAAAGGTTTCAGTATTATCTCAGGCTATCAGGGATCCCTTATCCTGGGAATGCTCAGTTTCCAGTCCGGATGGCAACCACAATCTTCCCGACGATGCTATCAAGCTTTTCCCCGCTCAACCTTCCAATCACCCCTTTGATGACCCGCTCATTCGCAGTGAACAGCTTCAAGGGTTTGGCGTAGCTCGTGCCGCGCAACTTTCCAGCGGTAACATCCTTGCTCGGATCAATTTCAATACCGTCATCGTTATAGCTCTGACTGGTCAACTGGCACAAAATATAATCTCCCCTGTCCGCTTTCCCCACCACCAGGCCTGGACGCAACTTCGCCCCGCCCCGCTCAGATCGGAGAACGGGAACTTCACCACCACTAGATCACCTCTTTCAGGTATGCCCATGCTTCGTCTTCTTCCTTACGGTTCCAATCTCCCAACGCGTCCTCCGACAACAAGGCGGACTCGAGCATCTGTCCGTCGT
>JAADHD010000409.1 GCA_013152075.1 Verrucomicrobiota bacterium
ATGAAATTGTGCAACAGTTTGCCGATTTGTTACAGGTGATCACTCAGGCGGCATTCGATCAATCGATCGACGAAGACGAGAGTGAACGCATTCGTAAAGTGTGGGAAGATCTCAAACGATATACGGAGGGTTTTGTCCGTTGCTGTGAAAACGGGGAATTTGAAAAAATGCTTACTCGCGAGAAGGGGATTAAGAATTAAGAATTAGGAGCCGAGACCGCGAAGCGGACGAGACAGTCTGAGCGAAGCGATGACAATTAGGAATTAATGGTCAGAAGCTGACCCTGATCCTTTCGGGATGTGAATGTCTGCTACCATGTCCTGGACTTCCTGTGGTGGTGGTGGTGTGAAAGCACTGACAACAAAGGCGACGGCAAAGTTGATCAGCATGCCGACAAAGCCAATTCCTGCTGGAGAAATGCCGAGGAAATATTGTTCCTTTTGGCCGTCAAGGAACTGGAAGTAGATAATATAACCTATCGTGAAGGTGATGCCGCAAAGCATGCCGCTGATCGCGCCTTCCTTATTCATGCGTTTGGAGAAAATACCTATCAGCAGGGTAGGAAAGAAGGATGAAGCTGCCAGGCCAAAGGCAAAAGCCACGGTTTGAGCGATAAAAGCTGAGGGCGGGTTGATGCCGAAATAGGCGGCTACCGCAAGCGCGGCAAAGGAGGCTATCCTGGCATATTTCACTTCATCTTTGTCGCTCAAATCCGGGTTGACGATTTTTTTCATCAAGTCATGCGAGATCGAGGTGGATAAGACCAGTAACAGTCCCGCAGCGGTTGAAAGAGCGGCGGCGATGCAACCGGCCATCAACAGGGCGACCACCCACTTTGGCAGACCTGCCATATAGGGATTCGCCATCACCATGATGTCATTGCCAAAATACAATTCGTTCGGGTTCGAGTCATCCGCTTTGATTGCTAACAGGCGTTCGCCATATTTTCCGACTCGCTGGTTTTCCGGCGCATCGTATGCAGGGTAGCTGGGTTTTTTTCCCAGGAACACGGCATTGCTATCCGAATCAGATTTACCGGGGCCGAAATATTGAATTTTTCCATCTCCATTTTTGTCCACCCAGGCCATTTGACCGGTGGCTTCGAAATCTTTGAACCATGCTGGCGCTTCGGAGTAACTGGTTTCGTGAAGTTTTTGAATCAGGTTCACTCGCGAGAACGCGCCGATGGTTGGCGCGGTGAGGTAGATCACGGCGATAAATAGCAGAGTCCAGCAGGCGGATGTTCTCACCGCTTTGACATTTTTCACCGTAAAGAAACGAACGATAACATGCGGTAGGCCCGCCGTGCCACACATGAGTGCGGCGGTAATGCAGAACATATCGATCTGCGTAAGTTTGCCTGAGGTGTATTCTTTGAAACCCAATTCGGTATTGATGTTATTCAGCTTTTCCAGAAAAGGCACATATTCACCTCCTGCGGTATAATTCCCGATTAAGCCGAGTTGTGGGATGACATTTTCTGTCATCGCGATGGCGATGAAAACTGCGGGAATGGTGTAGGCAAATGCCATGACGGAGTATTGGGCCACTTGTGTGTAAGTGATGCCTTTCATGCCACCGATGCCGGCGTAGAAAAAAACGATGCTCGCGCCTATCAGCACGCCGGCGGGTATTCCGATGCCGAAGAGCTGCGAAAATACCACTCCCACACCGCGCATTTGTCCCATGATGTAGGTCATGCAGATAAAAATGGCGCAAAGCACAGCCACTCCGCGAGCCAGTTTGGAATAATAGCGGTCACCGATGAAGTCCGGTACCGTGGCTTTCCCGAATTTTCGCAGGTAGGGAACCATCAGGACGGTCAACAATACAAAACCGCCGGTCCAGCCCATCAAAAAGCGCGAAGCATCGTAGCCGTTGATTGCCACAGCTCCTGCCATGGAGATAAAAGTCGCGGCAGACATCCAGTCGGCGGCCGTTGCCATTCCGTTGGCGAGTGGCGAGACGCCTCCGCCGGCGGTATAATACTCCTTGGTCGATTTAGCCCGCGATTTGATCGCGATACCGATATAGAGAGCAAAGGAAATGCCGATGAAAATGAAATTGTAAGTGTCCTGAGGCATAATTTACTTGGCTGGATTTTCGTCTTCGCTGTAACCGTGCTTGGCATCGAGCCGGTTCATCAGAACTGCATAGACGACGAGAAGGATAACAAAACAAAGGATGGAACCTTGTTGGGCCATCCAGAAGCCAAAGGGAGCTGTGCCTACCTGCGGGGCGTTAGCATCCAGCCACTCACGGAATATAATGCCGCAGCCAAAGCTCACGGAAAACCAGACGATTAGTAGGCTGAGGGCAATTTTGAGGCTGGTTCGCTGGTAGGCGGACGAATGAGAGTCGGGAGAGTCGGATTTCATAATACAAAATTATCAATAATGTGGGACGGAGATTTGGGCTTAATATTGTGCGACAATGTCAGTTTTTGGCTCCAAGGATATTCCCTTTGTTGGGATTTTTCTCTGACATTGGGATAATGAGCTTGAATACACTGCTGTCGAGCCCGAAAATCCCCTATCGGGATGTAAGGCCGCTTTGACTAAATGCCAAGAACGACTCGATTGGAAGAATAAAATTATCACCCGCCTTAAACAGTGTCCAGCTCATCAAATTCCAATACAGAGGTCCTGGGTAGGGAAAACCTACCCGAGTCCGGAGTGCTACTCATCCCGAATCATCTTTCGTTTCACGATTTGCTCCTGCTCGAGAGCGAGCTCAAAGGACGAAAGATCACTTATCTGGTGGATGGTAATTCCGAGTATGATCGATTACTTCAGGCGCATTTGGAGAAAGACGATGTCGATGGTCTTGAGTTTGTTTGTGATCAGGGGCAGTTTGAAGCCTTTAAAAAAGCGGTTCATGCCGCGATTAACAATGGAGACGTGGTGGTGTTTGTTCCAGGGGCGGCTTTGACCCGATGTGGACAGACGACTTGTGTGCCTTCAGCGACCTTAAAATTTTTGTTAGCGGCGGCGACTCCGGTGGTGCCCTTGTTTGTCGATTACCCCAAGGCTACAAAGCTTGCCATCGAGTCCGCCGAGGAAACGGATCATGCGGTGTTTGTTTTCGGTAAAACCCTTGAGAGGGAGGCGGTGAACGTCGCCAACTATTTGGAAAACCTGCTAGTGGCATCGGAGCAATCTTTTAGCCAGCGGCCTATTCTGAAATCCAGTTTGGCTTTTGCCCTGCTGCAGGGATTGAAGAAGCACGGTAGCAGCGTCCAGGTGATTGACGGAGTGGATGGTCAGGAGCTCGGTTTTGATAAGATTTTTGCGGCGGCGGCGGCCTTCAGTAAACACATACGGAAAGTCACTGATAAAAAACGAGTGGGTATCCTTCTGCCTCCTGGACGGGGAGGTTTGATCGCCAATCTGGCGGTGGTGTTCGCCGGTAAAACTCCGGTGAATCTGAACTTCACCGCCGGGCCGGATGCGGTGGCATACGCGATAAAAGAAGCTGATTTAGATCGTTTTATCACCGCTCAGGCCTTTATCGACAAGTTGCCGAAATTCCCGTGGCCGCCGGAAGAAAAACTAGTTTATATCGAGAAAGTGCTTCCGGGTCTCAAACTGAAAATCAAATTCTGGTTTCTGGTGGGCAAGTTGTTTTCCTCTGCGCGGTTGGCAAAAATGCTGCGCATTTCCGAATCGGGAGATCACGGGGAGGCGATGTTGCTTTTCACCAGTGGTAGCTCTGGCGATCCGAAGGGAGTGGTTCTTTCCCATCGCAACCTGCTTGCCAACGTCAATCAATTCGGCTGTCGCATCAATCTGGACAGCGACGA
>JAADHD010000365.1:0-3797 GCA_013152075.1 Verrucomicrobiota bacterium
AATGGGCGGGAGGTCGGGCTTGATGTGGTAAATAGGTGACATGTTTCGACCGGTGACTTTCCACACTTCAAGATCGGTCGAATGAGGGCCAAAGGCTTTGACATAACTTTTTGGAGGGCCCCCGTCGCCTAGGTTTTCAGTGGAGTCGCCCAGGTTGAGCAAGTCAGTGACCGGGAAAAAAATAGCAGCGGCTTGTATGGCGCTGCTTTGACGATCAATCGGATCTTGAGCGTCGTCAGGGCCTGGTCCGCCGAGAGTGGCTAACATCAGGGATAGGTGCCCGCCGGAACTGCCGCCGGTGACACCGATACGGTCGGGGTTGATTTTGTATTCGTCGGCATGGTGACGGATATGGCGCACAGCTCGGTTAATGTCCTCAACGATTTCCATCACAGAGGCTTTCGGTTGCGATAGATGTGAAAGCGAGAAGACGGTATAACCGCGTCTAATCAGGGGGGCCACGATCGCGAGCCGATCTCTGTCTTCGTCGGACTCCCAGCTCCCGCTGTTCATCAGAAGTATAGCGATGTTATTGCGGTCACTTTTGTCGGCAGGTCGAAGAATGTCATAGCTCAGGTCGTGCCCATTTCGCTGTGTGTAAATAACATCGTTTTTCCGTTCGACGTCGGGATTGACGTACCACCACCCCCAGATGATGAAGCCCACTACGCACAGCAAGAAGATGGCGACGAGTTTGAGGAGGGTTTTTACAAATTTCATTCCAGGTAGAGAAAATAATTTAGTCTTTCAGCTTCAGGGTATCCCTAATACGTATTCCTAATTCTTTCAAACGTTCAGGGTCTTCGATTTTCCCTCCACTGGCTTCGTCTTCAAGGTAAAAGGAGTCAATAGCGGCTCCTTGTTGAGTGGAGATTCGGGCGTGAACGATATCGATTTTTAGCTCTCCGATGATTGTGAAAATATCGTAAAGTAAGCCGATCCGGTCCTGGACTTGGATTTCCAGTAAGGTGTGATCGGGGCTGAGTTCGTTGGAAACAAAAGCGCGTTGCGGTAATTGGAAGACCGTATTTACATCCCGGTAGCGCGAGTCTTTCTGAGACTTGGCGATCAGTTCCCGGAAGTCGGTGAAGGGTTTGCTGGCATCGAATTCTTCATCAACGAGTTTCTCTACGGCCTTGATATCCCGCGCTGAGGTGATCGGTTTGAAATCGGTGGTGCAGACTCGAAATATATCGATCACCAGATTATCCGTGCGGGTGTAAATGTCGGCACTGAGAATATTGATATTTCTTGATGCCAGGGCTCCGGCGACTTTGGCGAGCAGGAGGTGGCGATCCCAGCAGCAAACTTCGAGCAGGGAGTAGCCTTCACCGGGGCGGTCTTCCCACCGAAGTATGGGGGCGATGGTATCAGTGTTTGGTTTGCCGAGGCGTTTAAAAAACTGATGGAAATGTTTGATGTGCCTGACCACGCTGTCTGATCCGCGAAAACGGAAGTAACGCTCTGGCATGGTGCGGAAGTGAGCGTCGATTTCCTCGCTATATCTCTCGGGAAGTTTTCCGATGACGCGTTTTTTTAACTCGTCACTGGTTCGAGTCGCTTTGGCGCTGAAGGCTTCCTGATCATCGAAGTAAGAACTGGTGGAGCGATAGAGGCGCATCATGAGCGACTCCTTCCAATCGTTCCAACCCTCAGCATTGGTGCCTTTGGAATCAACGTAGGTGAACAGGAAGAGGGTTTTCAAATACGAAGGATAGCGGATCACAGAAGCGAACTCTGCGACAACACTGGGATCGTCGATATTTCTGGTGGTGGCTGTTTTCCAGAAAGTCAGGTGATGATCAACGAGAAATAACAAGCGGCGGCGGCGGTTGCCCCTGATTTGTAAGCGGGTGCACACTTTGGAGGCGAGCAGCGTCGAGGCGTCGGCGTGCTGACGAACATTTGCAGCCCGTCCGGTGTCATGGAGGATCAGAGCGAGATAGAGGATGTAGGGATCTTCAATGTGACGAAAGAGATTGCGGAAAAATTCGGCTTTTGGGTCGTCGGAACCCGCTAGGGCATCGAGTTCTTCGATACAGCGCAAGGTGTGTTCATCGGCGGTATATTGATGGAAAAACTCATGCTGCACCAAGCAGTCGAGTGCTCCGAATTCCGGCAGGTAGCGGCCGATGAAACCTACACGATGCATGGCACGCAAGGCCCTGCCGACATCACCGGGATGTTGAAGGATTTCTTCAAAAGTCTCCCGGTTGTCTTTCGAGTAGCGGAAGGTTCGGTCTATCAGGCTGTAGTGGGTTTTGAAAAGTTTCCGTAATTTGGGACTGAGTTTCAGGTGCCTTTTTTGCAGATGCAAAAAAGTGCGCATCATACGGTGTGGATCCTCTCCGAAGATACTGTCGCGGTCCGGATACAAAAGTCCATCGCCTTTGCTGTTGAAACCATCGAAGCGGTCGATTTTTTTCTGTCGGCGAGTCAGGAAACCGAGTAATTTAGAGGCAGTGGCTTCCTCTTCTTCGACTTCCAGTTCGAAGATCTGCATCACGGTGGTGCAGTAGTTGTAAAGGTTGCGTGTATGAATGTAATAATCACGCATGAAGGCCTCGATACGTCGCAAGATGGTTCGCTGTGGGTAGCCCAGATCTTTAGCGACCACTCCCTGCAGGCGCAGAGTGAGTTTGTCATTCGGGCGCCGTTGATTGTAGTGCATGGAGTTACGCACTCTCATCAAAAACTCATAGGCGAGTCCGGCTTCTTTTTCCGCAGACCGAGAGAGAACCCGCATTTTAACCAGATCCTTGAGTTTTTTGGACTGGGTTTTCATGAACAGAACCCAGGCGATGTTGTGATAGTCGCGCAGTCCGCCACAGCTTTCTTTCACATTGGGCTCCTGCAGATAGACCGTGCGCTCATATTTTTTATAGCGCCTTCGAATGTCCTCGGCACGGGCAGTCAGGTAAGCGTTTTGATGCCCTTTCACGCATTGTTTGACGAAGGTTTGGTGGAAGGAGTCATAGACATCTTCGTTGCCTGCGACAAAGCGTGCGTCAAGCAAGGCAGTGCGAGTGTGGTGGTCTTCGTTGGCGAATTTCAGGGTTTCTTTGGAGGTGCGTACGGCGTGCCCGACCTTAAAGCCGACGTCGTATAGCATGAGCAGGATCTGCTCGATGAAGTCTGCCAGCTCGTCGGGGATTTTTTTGGTTCGATCCGGCAGCAGGAAAAGCAGGTCGATGTCACTGCCTGGATTCAGGGCGCCACGTCCATAACCTCCGGTGGCAACCAGGGTGATGGGAAAATTGTCTTTGTCGGTGGGGGTCGAGGTGAAGCGTTCTTCACCGGTGGCATCGAACAAGTCATTGAGTACGAGATCAATCAGAGCTGAGCGTTGTTTGGCGATTTCCAGCCCGCCTCCGCCCGCTTTGTGAGCGAGCTTGATACGGTGATTTTCGATTTTGATGAAGCGCCGGTACAGCGTCAACAATTGCTTTTTGGTGCGCGCCTTTTTCCGCAACGGAACCAGTTCTTTCGCTGCGTGAGCGCGAACTTTTTTCAGATGGGATTTGCTGCTGGTGGAAGCCATTGAGAAGAAGGCTGTAGGCTATAGGGGGTTAGCCATTTAGGAAGATAGGATTCAGGAGGTGAGGGTGAATTGGTCGTCGTTGGGGGTTTCGCCGATTGTGCTGGTGATGTTGCTTTTGTTGCTGGCGAGGTGTTGCAGTGCGTGATAGAGGGTTTCGGTGTCAGCGGGGGCTTCGATGGTGTCGGCTAGTTGAGAAGCTGTGAAGCTTTCCCCTGAATTTGAGCTCAGACATTCGCTGACTTTTTTCAAGACAGTC
>JAADHD010000365.1:3829-5354 GCA_013152075.1 Verrucomicrobiota bacterium
TTCTACCCCGGGCTGATGGTAGGCGTTGACGTTGACCAGGCTGGCGTAAAAACCGGTGCTACGCTCAAACAAGGCGATCAGGGCTCCGAGATGCAGGGCGTCGAGTTTGGAGATGCTGAGAGTGATAACTGGACGTCCGTTAGCGCTCAGGGCTTCGCGGGTGCCGCGCAGGAAACCTTCGAGGAAATCTCCGCTGGTGACTCCGGGCTCCACTTCGAGTGGGCTGCCGTCACCGCTTCGGGTTTGTTGCACTTCGATCAGAGTGGCGAGGAAGTTGGGAACCCCGTCGCGCAACTGTTGCACGTAGGCGTGTTGATCAGTGGAGCCTTTATTGCCATAGACGGCGATGCCCTGATGCACGACTTTGCCGTCGAGATCCTCGGCTTTGCCAATGGACTCCATGATGAGTTGCTGCAGATACTTGCCGAACAATCCCAGGCCGTCTTTGTAGGGCAGGATGACGAGATCTTTTTCACCCTTTCCGTTTCCAGCCTGATGCCAAGCGAGGGCTTGCATCATGGCGGCATTTTGTTCGTGGGAGTCGCTTCGAGTGAGTTCATCCATGGTCGCTGCACCGTCGAGCATGGCAGTGATATCGATACCGATCAGGGCGGCGGGCACCAGGCCGACCACACTCATGACGGAGGTGCGTCCACCGGTCCAGTCGGCCATGTGAAAACGCTTGAGCCAGTTTTCTGATGCGGCTTTTTTGTCTAGCTTGCTGTCTTCGCCGGTGATGGCTACAGCGTGTTGAGCGAATGACAGGTCGCGGATTTCGAAAGCACGACTTGCTTCGAGCATGCCGTTGCGGGTTTCGGCAGTGCCGCCCGATTTGGAGATGACCAATACTAGAGTGGTGTCGAGTTCGTCTCCAATCGTTGCGAGGGTATGGTCGATGCCGTCGGGGTCGGTGTTGTCGAAAAAGTGAATGGCGAGCGGGGCGTTCGCGGCGGCAAGCGCACCGGCTAATAACTGCGGGCCGAGGGCCGAACCTCCGATGCCGATCAGCAAGAGGTGTTTGAAATTTTGCCCGCCGGAAGTTTTGATGGATCCCGAATGAACCGCTTCGGCGAATGTTTTGATCTCACTGACGTTGTCGCTGATGTGATTACGGATGTCGTCGTTGGGAGCGAGCTTGGCATTGCGCAGCCAGTAATGTCCAACCATACGGCCTTCGTCCGGATTGGCGATTTCTCCGGCTTCGAGTTTTTGCATGTCTTCGAAAGCCTGGGAAATTTGGGGGCTCAGTGACTCGATGTAGGCATCATCGAGGCCGCTGCGGCTGAGATCGATGGAGAAACCAAGATCCTGATAACGAATGAAATATTTTTGAAAGTTTTCCCAGGAAGTGCTCATGATTTTTTTGATGGACAGTTGCTATAGGCTCGCAGAGATTTTTCCATGAGAAAATTTATAACAAAATCCAGGTTGTTGATGGTATTAGTGTTTGCCACTAGCATGGCCGGTGCAACGATGATGACTTTAGCGGACGATAAGAGTGATGCCAGTCAAAAGGCAACAAGCA
>JAADHD010000421.1 GCA_013152075.1 Verrucomicrobiota bacterium
CACATTTTGCCAAAGGCAGCTTCAATACGGATGTCGGCATTTTTGTCCTGATCCACCAGTGCCGAGGTGTAGAGCACGATCGATTCCATGGCAAAAGTTTCCGCTGCCATCTTGGCGAGCTTTTGAGCAATCGCATCGTGCTTGCCGATGGGGGACCCCCATTGCACCCGATGAGCAGACCACTTGGTGGAAATTTTTACACATTCTTTTGCCAGGCCGGTGCAAGCGGCCGGTAAGGTGATGCGTCCGGTGTTCAGAGTTGTCAGCGCAACTTTCAAACCGCGCCCTTCTCCAAGGATGATGTTTTCTGCCGGGACGCGGACATTTTTGAAAGTGACCACTCCATTGTAAAGGGCCTTCAATCCGAGGAAACGACAGCGATTGGTGATCTCGATGCCCGGGCTATCCATCTCAACGATGAAAGCTGTAATGGATCTGGCGGAAGGCGGAGCTCCTTCGGGTGGCGGAGTTTTGGCCATCACTACGAGCATGCCGGCTTTATGCAGATTGGTGCACCAGAGTTTTTTTCCATTGATGACAAAATGTTTCCCATTTTTACTTGGAGTGGCGGTGGTGCCCATTTTGGCGGGATCTGATCCCACATCGGGTTCCGTCAGGGCAAAAGCAGATATTTCTCCAGCAGCACAACGGGGTAGGTATTTTTGTTTTTGCTCCTCAGTTCCAAAAAGGATCAGCGGTTGCGGCACACCGATGGATTGATGCGCCGATACCAGAGCGGTCAGGCTGCCACAGGTGGAACCCAGCAGCATGGCAGCGCGGGAGTAAGTGGTTTGCGGGAGGCCCAGACCACCGTATTTTTTCGGAATCTTGATGCCGAATGCGCCCATTTTGGCGAGGCCATTGATAACGGAAGCTGGTATTTCTCCGCTTTTATCGATTCGATCAGCATCGACTTTTTCATCCAGGAATTTTTGTAATTTTTTGAGGAACTCCTCTGATTCCAGATCCTTTTCCGGAGCGGGGAAGGGAATGATCGTTTTCATGTCAGCATCCCCCATGAACAGCGAAGCGGAAAAGCTGTGCGGACCGACAACCTTGTCCCGGGCTGCTTCGATAAGCTCCAATGCCGCTCGTTCTTCCGGAGACATTTTAGAAGTATCGATCAGGCCGGAAGATCCGTGTTTGACCGGTGGCACGGCAGCTTCGCTGGCGGGCCTTGGGCTTGGCGAATCTTTCGCTTTTGCAGGCGAGGCTTTGCTTGCAGCCTTTTTATTAATCGCAGGTGTCCCGGATGCTTTTTTCAGCGACTTGGCAGGAGTAAAACGTTCGCCTTCTACGGCGGTCAGTTGCTCAAGTGTCGAGCAGGCCTTAGCCAAACCGAAATCGTTGACCCAGGTCATTGGACCGCCGCGGAAGGGAGCGAACCCGGTTCCCATGATCATGGCGAAATCGATGTCGTCAGCGCTTTGCGCGACGCGTTCTTCCTGACAGCGCCAGGCTTCGTTCGCCATCAGCAATGCCAGGCGATTTTTAATATCTTCCCGGCTCATCTGTCGACTGGATTCACTGCGGCGACAATCAAGTGCCGCTGGATTGGCTTCATCGGAAGACCCATCGTAGCGGCCGCCGGATTTACGTCCGAGATTTCCGCAATCGACCATGCGTCGCAGAATGCCGGGAATTTCGAATCGTTCGCCAAATGCTGCTTCCAGAGTGGCGGCCACATGGAGTCCGACATCGAGCCCGATTTCGTCCAGCAATCGGATCGGGCCCATGGGCATTCCAAAAGACAGCATGGCTTTGTCAATTTCCCTGGCATCAACTCCAGAATCATAAAGACGTCCAGCTTCGATCAAGTAGGGGAGTAGAATGCGATTGACCAGAAACCCTGGGCTGTCTTTGACCACTACCGGCAGTTTTCCAATGCTTTTGAGGAATTTTATACAAACTTCGACGTGGTTTTTGTCAGCAGCCTTGGGAACGACAACTTCCACTAGTTGCATGCGGTGTACCGGATTAAAAAAGTGCAGTCCTAGAATGCGTTCCGGATGAGTGATCTTGGGATCATTGGTCAGCTCGGAAATGGGCAGCGCTGAAGTGTTGGTCGCAAGGATGGTCTTAGGTCCGGTGCGCTTGCAGAGATCTTGGAATATTTTCTTTTTGATTTTAAGATCTTCCGTCGCCGCTTCGATGACCAGTTCCACTTCGTCGAGAGGAACAGGAGAGGCTGAGGGATGAATAAGATCACGTGCCTGTTTGGCGTCCAGTTCGGTGATGATTTTTCGTTTAACTGCTCCGTCGAATAGCTTGCTGATCGAACGCATTCCTGAAGCGATGCGGTCATCGCTGATGTCCTGGAGAATGACGGGATAAGCACGGGAACTGAGCCAGTGAGCAATTCCCGAACCCATCACCCCTGCGCCAATGACAGCGGTGTGGTTGATGGTGGTCTTTGGGGCGCTTGCAGATTTCGGCAAATAGCTGAGCTTGCGTGAATGTTCCTGCAGGTTAAAAACCCTCATTAGGTTTTTGGCGACATCACCTTGGGCGAGTTTGAGCACCGCATCGCTTTCATGTTCGAGCGAATGCTCGATGGGAGCGGGAGCTCCCTTACACATCACGTCCAGAGCGGCGAGCGGAGCCGGGTAGTGACCCCGCGTGGTAGCCAGAATTTTGCGGCGCGCTGTCCAGCCAATGAGCGGTGCTGCCAGATGATTGTTGGTCAGTGAAAAGCTTTTGCGTTCAGGGAGTCCACGATGGATCAGGCGTGCCGCCATATTTTCGAGCCTCTCGGCCGGGACCAGTTCGTCGACGATACCCTTTTTGTATGCGGCTACTGCCGACAAGGTTTTTCCGGCAGTAATTAGAGGGATGGCTTTGGGTAAACCGATCAACCGTGGTAGGCGTGTCGAACCGCCCCAGGCGGGCAGGATGCCGAGTTGGGTTTCAGGCAATCCCAGTTTGGTTACCTTGTCTGGACTTGCTACCCGCCAGTCGCAGGCGAGTGCCACTTCCAGGCCGCCACCGAGACAGACACCGTGAATGGCAGCAACAGTCGTTATTTTCAAATCAGCCAGCTTCTGGAAAACCCCTTGCCCCTTGGCAATGAGTTTGCGCAGTTCCTCCGTGTCGGCATTTTGCAGAGCATCTAGATCGGCACCAGCGATAAAAATGGTTTCTTTGGCGCTCAGAAGAATGACACCTGCTGCGATGGGGAGTTCGTTTATTTCATCAAGCCGCGCATCGAGGGCATCCAGAGTGGCCGCATCAAAAATATTGGCAGAAGACTTTGGCCGGTCAAAAGTGAGAACAACAATGCCGTCATCGCGGACATCCAGGCGAATTGGAGAGGCTACCACTTTTCGTGGGGTTTTTTTCTTAGGCGTCTTATTCATGATTTATTCCGATTATATTTTCTCCAGCCAAGCGGCTCCACCTTGACCTCCGCCGATGCACAATGAAATTAACGCTCGTTTGCCTCCATTGTGATGTAGTTGTTTCAGGGCAGTCAAAACCAGGCGCGCTCCACTGGCTCCGACGGGGTGGCCCAATGCGATGGATCCTCCCAGAAGATTCAGAGTTTTAGGATTGAGGGACAGTCTCATTTGCTGAAGGCGTTTTTCTACGGCCAGCACCTGGCTTGCGAAGGCTTCATTGATTTCAGTGACATCGGCATCTTTGGGTTTGAGTTTGGATGTCGCGACCATGCGTTGGATAGCATAAGCGGGGCCCAGGCCCATGCGTTCCGGATCACAACCGGCGTAGGCGTGATCGACCAGTCGGCCCAGAGGTTTAAGCCCGAGTTTTTGAGCGCGTTCGTCCGTCATGACCAGCAAAGCGACGGCGCCATCAGTGATCTGCGATGAATTGCCAGCCGTTACGGTACCTGTTTTCTTTTCGAAGATAGGTCTGAGTTTTTGCAGCGCTTCGATCGTCTGGCCTTTACGGATTCCGTTATCGCCCAGTACAAAACCTTCTTTGCCCGCGTCGGTGTAAACGGGACACATTTCCTCGCGCAATTCTTCGGCGGCGGCTTCAGCTTTGTTATGGGAGTCGAGAGCAAATTGATCCTGCGCTTCACGCGAGATATCAAATTCCCGAGCCAGGAGCTCAGCCGTTTGTCCCATGTTCATACCTGCCACGGGATCGGTCAGTCCCATCATCAATCCAACTACCGGTTTGAAATCAGAGGGTCGAAAAGAAGCCATAGCGGAAAGTTTGTTGGCAAATCCCTTAGAGCGAGCCAGTTGTGAAAATTTTCCAGCTGTTTTATATGAATAATACAGCGGAATACGGCTCATGCTTTCGGTGCCGCCGACGATGAAAACTTCACCGTGACCGCCGGCCATTCGGTCCGAGGCTGTAGTCATGGCTTCCAGTCCCGAGGCGCAATTGCGGTGAACCGTCATCGCAGGTTTCTCCTTGGGGATACCCGCACGCAAGGCAATCACGCGGGCTATGTTGGCGGCCTCGGCGGGTTGTGAAACGCAGCCGAAAATAGTTTCGTCAATGATTTCTGGATCGATGCCTGTTTTGGTGAGCAGGTTGGTGATGACAGAGCGGCCCAGATCCACGGCGTCGAAAGCAGCGAGGGAGGTGCCCATCTTTGAAAACGGAGTCCGCACTCCGTCGATGATAACTAATTGTTTTTTGTTCTTCATGGTGAACTATTCATTTTTTATTTCAAGGGGGCTTTAGGGCGGTGATCAACGATCTTGTCTTCTTTAATTAAAACGCCGACTCCCTGCATTTCCTTCAAGGTTTCTGTGTTGTGAAACTCAACCCGGTTCGGGCGGATTTCCGCATCCGATTGAAATTGTTGAGTAATTTTATCAGAGAGTTGTTTTTCGTTTTGTGCGTCTTCAGCTTGCACGTGAACGATGATTTCATCGGGTTCCATGGGATCGTCATTTACTTTTCGAATCTCGATTTGCCAGACGCCGATGCCATCGATATCATCGAGGATGTGTTCGAGATCATTGAAGTTAACCAGCGTGCCCTTGATTTTGCCAATCTGCAAGCGGTGGATATCTGATACTCTGGAGATTCGACCACGTAAGCGCGGACATTTTCTGCCACATTGCGGGCAGGGTTCGTAAGTGATTCCTCCGCTGATGCAATCCCCGGTCCGGTAGCGGATAACAACGCTTCCCCGGCTGTCGATAGGCGTGTAAACGATTTCACCAGGTTCACCGTCCGGCATGGGCTCGCCGGTTTCCGGATTGACGATTTCGATGATGCCGAGATCGGGATAGAGATGATAGCCGGAAGGCTCGGATTGTTCATTGTCGTGAGTCGGGCATTCCGGCCAGGCGGTTTTAGATTCGGTGAAAGCGTAAGTGGCCATCACCTCGACATTATGGGACCCCAGTTTGGCAGCCAGAGCGCGCAAT
>JAADHD010000124.1 GCA_013152075.1 Verrucomicrobiota bacterium
CCCGGCAGAGCCGGGGGTTCTCCTATTGGGGCAATAGATCAAATCTCCTGCTCCGTCTCATCGTGAAACCAAAAGTTCTCATCACCCTCAAAGTCCCGCTTTCCCATCTCGCGCCGCTTGAAGAAGTCGCAGAGATCATCATGCCCGATTACGAGCCCAACGTGATGCCCTATGCGGAAGTTCTGGAAAAAATCACCGACTGTAGCGCAGTGATTTGCCAGGGCGAATTGCGCATCGATGCTGAACTTCTCGCCGCGGCGCCGGATTTAAAAATCGCGGCCAACATATCCATGGGCATCGACAATCTCGATCTCGACGCGCTCACCAGTCGAGGCATTCAGGCCACCAATGCTCCCGATGCGTTTGTCGAATCCACAGCTGATTTCACCTTAGCTTTAATCCTCTCGCTCTCCCGGCATTTGATCCAAGGCGATGCTTATGTGCGTTCCGGAAATTGGAAAAAAGACGGCTTCCAACCCACTCGTTGGGAAGGATTCCTTTTGCGCGATAAAACACTGGGACTGATCGGTTATGGGCAAATTGCCCAAGCCGTGGAAAAACGCGCCGAAAGTTTCGGTCTGAAGGTGATCCACACCCGCACCAACCCCACGGACAATCCCCAATGCCGCTCACTCGATAATCTTCTAATCGAATCCGATATTGTCGCCCTGCACGTTCCTCATACCCCCGACACACATCACCTGATCAATCAGCAGACACTCGCCCAGATGAAACCTGGCTCAGTCCTTATCAATGTCGCCCGCGGCAAGGTCGTCGATGAATCCGCACTCGTTGAAGCTTTAAAAAGCGGACACCTTGGCGGAGCCGGACTCGACGTATTTGAACACGAACCCGCTGTAAACCCTGAACTGTGCAAACTCTCTAATGTCGTACTCGCCCCCCACATTGCAGGAAGCACCCTCGATGACCGCCGCCGAGGTCGGCTCCAGGCCGCAGAAAACGTCGCTCGTTTCTTATCCGGACAGCCCCCGCTCACGCCGCTGAATCTGCTGGACTGATTTTCCCTTTGCCAAGCGCCTTGCTTCGCATTAGACAACAACATGTCTCAAGAGGAATCCTTTTACATCGTCCCAAGCGAACAGCACGACCAACTCGTGCGAGATGCTTACATCAGCCGTGGTTTCAATGCGAATGAGGCCAATGCGGCGGCCAGCATGTGCTCCAACGCTTCCCGGCATGGAATCCGCACTCACAATGCTCTAAAAGCGCTGCATCTTGATGAACTTTTTGGCAGCGGCAGCGGAGGTTGTGTGCCAAATGCTGAGATCGAAGTTATCGAGTCAAAATTCAAAGCCGTTCAGACATGGAACGCCAATCTCAAACTGGGCCAAGCGGTTGCGACTGAAGCGATGAATCCCTGCATGAAGCTCGCCGACGAGTATGGAGTCGGTGTGGTGGCAGTGGACAACGCTTTTCATTACCTTTGGGGAGGCGGATACGTCATCGACGCGGCAAAAAAGGGCTACATCGCCTACACCAATTGCACTTCAACTCTTTCGGAAGTGGTTCCTTTCGGCGGCAAATACCCCACTCTCGGCACCAACCCTCACAGCTGGGGATTCCCGACCTGTGATGCCGTTGGATATCCCATCGTGCTCGACTGGGCGACATCAACCATCGCCATGGGCCGCGTTCAACAACTGAAACGCGAAGGCAAGGAACTTCCGCCAAACGCCGCCATCGATGCAGATGGCAACATGACCACTGACCCCAACAAAGTTGCCGCCCTGCTTCCTTTCGGAGCACACAAAGGTTACGGGCTCTGCCTATTGAACGAACTTTACGGAGCCGTCATCGGCGGGTCACTGCCAACTTTGCGAGGACGCACTGACGAAGCCAAAGCCGCGGGTGAAAAATCCACCACGGCTTTCTACTTCCAGGTCATCCATCCCGATGCCCTTAGTGGTCAGAATTTTTCTAAAAACCGCAGCCAGGCAGAAAACATCAAGTCAGTGATCGAGGACGTGCTCGGACACGGCAACGACAAGTGCATGTTACCCGGCACCATCGAAGCCAACAACGCCAAACGCACAGAAAAAGCAGGCGGCCTACTTTTCTCCGAAGCAGAAATCAAAGAGTTCGTTGAACTCGCCACCGAATGCAAACTCGACGCCAGCGCATGGTCACTCAACCACTTCCCTCTGTTCACCGACTAATCATTCCTTCAGAGTTCTAAATTCCTTGTTCATCAATCTTCATTCCCATGTCCTACCTCGACCAACTCTTCTCACTCGAAAATCAATGTGCCGTTGTTATCGGCGGCACCGGCACCCTCTGCGGCGAAATGGCCCAGGGCATCGCCAAAGCCGGAGCCAATACCATCATCGTTGGCCGCAGTGAAGAAAAGGGCAATGAGCGCGTCAAAGCCATCGAGGCAGAAGGAGGCAAAGCACGTTTTGTCGCTGCCGATGTCGCTGACCGCGCCTCACTCGAAGCCCTGCTCGCAAATGTGATGGCAAATGAAGGCAGCGTCGACATTCTGGTTAACGGTGCCGGGATCAACTCCCCCACTCCAGTCCTCGACATCCCGGACGAAGAATTTGCCCGCATCATCGACATCAATCTGGCTGCTGTGTTGAGATCCTGCCAGATCTTCGGCAAGCAAATGCTCAGCCAGGATAACGGCGGATCAATCATTAACCTCGGCTCCATCTCCGGCCTCGGGCCGCTGAGCCGCGTATTCACTTATTCAGCCAGTAAAGCAGCCGTTCACAACCTGAGCAAAAATCTCGCCCGTGAATGGGGAGACCAAGGCATCCGGGTCAACACCCTGGTTCCCGGGTTTTTCCCAGCCGAACAAAATCGCAAAGTGCTCACCGAAGACCGGGTCGCCTCCATCATGGGACACACCCCCATGGATCGTTTCGGCAATGCTGACGAACTAATCCCTGCAACCCTGCTGCTCGCCTCAAAAAACGCAGGTTCTTTCATCACCGGCATCGAAATGATCGTCGACGGCGGATTCTCATCCATGTCGATCTGAATTCTAACTCCTTCTTCCCATCTCCTGTATTCTGGTTTCATGAAGTACATCAGCACTTTTCTAACCGGCATAGCCATGGGGGTGGCCAATGCGATCCCCGGCGTATCCGGTGGAACCATCGCCTTGATCACCGGCATCTACGAACGACTGATCAATGCGATCAAATCTTTCGACATCACCGCGATACGATTGGCATCCAAATTCCGCATCAAGGAATTTTCCAAGCATGTCGATTTGCCTTTTTTGATCAGCCTCGGGCTGGGAGTCATTACCGGACTCCTAACTCTCGCCAAACTTCTAAAGTTCCTCTTTGCCCAATATGAGACCTATGTTTGGGCTTACTTTTTCGGACTCATTCTCGCATCCATCTGGCTGGTAGGAAAAACCGTCAACCGCTGGGGACCCATTGCTCTGATCAGTCTTGCAATCGGCGGCGGCATAGCACTTGCCATCGCCCTGATCACCCCTGCTGCCGAAAACGATCATATACCCTACCTCATACTCTGCGGTGTCGTCGCCATGGCCAGCATGATCATCCCCGGCATTTCAGGATCCTTTGTTCTGGTGCTGATGGGCAACTACAAGCTCATCATGATCGAAGCCATTACCACTTTCAATTTGCGAATCCTCATCCCTGTTGGAATCGGAGCCGTATTAGGCCTCGTTACTTTGAGCCACTTTCTATCATGGATTTTCAAACGCTACCACGATGCAGCCATTGCCTTGATGACAGGTTTTGTTGCTGGCTCGTTACTCACCGTCTGGCCATGGAAACAAGCCATCAAAACCTTCCAGGCCGGTGACAAGGTGAAAGAAAAAGTAATCGGTTACGAATGGCACACTCCTCCAATGGATAGTTCAACCCTTATTGCTACGCTCATCATCCTGGCAGGGTGCCTGAGCGTGTGGCTGATCGAACTCGCTGGAAAAAAAGCGCATCCTCCTTCTTCAGAATAAACCATCTAGAACCCCCGCTGAGCCTGCTCGGGTGTAAGACAAAATAGTTAAGCTGCTGGCATTATGAGTTTCGCCCGTTGCCTCCGGCTGTCTCCGCTACGCTCCGGCTCAGGGCTGAAAAATTTGGGTTTTTTACCCAGCGCTTCGCACTGGGCTGTCTCATTAAGCACCGTTGGTGCAAGAGAGATGAAAGTAACCTGTCCTGTAAGGACAAAATGAGATAGCCCAGTGCGAAGCGCTGGGATTAAATTGTTTTTATTGCCAGCCCTGAAAGGGCGAAATGAGGTTACTTGGTGATGTGAGAGCTATCAATAACCATGGTTAACTT
>JAADHD010000468.1:0-6613 GCA_013152075.1 Verrucomicrobiota bacterium
GTCGAGCATTGAAGTTTAATCGCATCAATCAGGAATCGCATTCAGGGTATAAAACGCTTCTGGATGCTGTAGTGGCACGCCACCTTCACTCGCCCTCACTCCCTGGGTGTGCAACTCGTGCACATACCCTTCGCGCAAATTTGCGCACTTCAACATCACACTCATTCCGTCTTTGCTCACAGCTGCGCTGATGATCTTCACTGCTTGCGTATCTAATTCATCACCACCGTATGCTTGTTGGTAGGGGTAAGTATAACTAGTCATCGCATACGATTTTACATCCGCCGCCGATTTCGCATCCACCGGCTTGGTGAAGGTTAAAACAAAACCGTCCGCCTGCGCCTCCATTTTCTTGATCTCGAAGGGCACCTTCCCCGTCCACATCAAACGCTCCAAACCGTAACTGCGCGTGCCGAGCGAATTCCATCCGCGATTTGATTCGCCGATCACCATCGATCCATCCTGCAAATACTCCATCTGCAAAACCGCGCTCTGCATGCCTTTGCGAAAATGAAAACAGGCACCCTGATATTCTCCTTTCACCTTTTCCAAAAACACCCGGCTGATGAATGACATAGTGAACTCTCCGATGAACAACTGATCCTCAAAGGGACCAAATTTTCCTCCCGTGCGATCACAACGAATACCCGTCGTGCTATTACCAATCTTGTTATAAGGAAACCATACCGCCGGCGGCACATAACCCTTCACCTGCTTCATCGCTTGCGCCGTGGTGATCCCCTTCGGAGGTTTTACGGCCAAGCCCTTCAGCGGAGATTCCGGCCTGTCGGCATCCCGCAACGAATCCTGATGACCATGAAAAGCGCCCTTACGCAGATGAATCAACGGACCCGCCGCCCACCAGTTGCCCTGTTGGTCCGTGGCAAAAACATCTCCCGCTGCGTTTGTTCCAATACCAAAAGGTGATCGCATACCAGCACTGATCGGCTTCAGCTTTCCTCCCGGTTTCTGCATCATCGACCAGCCGCGCCAATGATATTTCTCCCCTCCCTTGAAACCTGAAATTTTCTGCCCTGATCCGATATTGATATTCAGCGTGACCCACATATTTCCCTTGGGATCGAACACCGGCCCGTAAGCATACTCATGATAATTACCCGACACCGCCCAGCCCTTTGCCGCCGTCAGATAACCATCCGCCACCCCGTCACCATCACTGTCTTCCAAACGCGTCACTTCACTGCGCTGGGTGGTGTATAACGCTCCATCGTGCCAAGCCAACCCGAGCGGTTCGTGCAGACCTGAGGCAAACCGTTTCCACTTGTAGTCCTTGGGATCTTTAGACTTCTCCGTCGGGTTTTCCAGAATCCACACCTCCCCTTTCCGGATCGCCACCGCCAGGCGCCCGTCCGGCAAAACCGCCAGACCACTCGCCTCCATTTTCAAACCCGACGGCAAGGGGTAAGGCGTCAGCTGATAATACTCGTCCTCGCCAGCCTGGAGCGTCGTCCATCCCAATAGCATAACCATCCAAGCCGTGCATTGTTTTACCATGTTATCTCCTCCTTGATCACAGTTTCGCCATTTTTAAATTTCACAAATCGTGGAGAATTTCTATTCTTCAAACCCCAGAAATTCACTCCCTTACTGAGCCCCTTCAGCTTACCCTTCAGTACCACGGTTCGCTTAAATCCCTTATTGTCTTTTGTGGGCTCCATCCGGTCCTCCACACTGATTCCTCTCCATTGATACATAAAGGTTGGCACTCCCTTTTTATCCAATCGAAAGCCAAGCATTTCAAACCCTCCTCCAACTCCCAATTTTTTTGGGCGTAGTAAAGCTCCATTGTGCGCCTCTGACAGCGGCATACCCATAATAAACACCTCCACCTTTTCCCCCAACGGAACCGCCGGCGTGCAATACCGGTCATCCCAAGTTCCCAGCGCATCGACAAACTTCCCTCTCCAGGCGATTTTCCACCGCACCTCATCCGCATCAAAAGCCACATTCATCCCACCCGGAAACCCCACCGCAATCGCTTGGGTTCCCACTCCTTCCAGAAAAGTGCGGAATACAATCGGCCGCCCTTCTTCATCCGGCTTCACCTCATAATCATCTCCCTTCAATAAACCATCCGGCAGACGCCGCTGATCGATTTCCTTCAAATAAGTCCACAACTGCTCAATCTCCTGATTCACTTTCTTTCGCTCAAGAAACATCGGCGGCATCAAGGTGCCGGGATTGGTTCCCTGTGGATCCAACAAAACCTCCTTGAAATACTCAGGCCGCAAACGCTCCACCGTATGAGTCAAATCAATCACCGGTGCTCCAAGCGACTTCACCCCTTTCAATCCGTGACAATTCACGCAGCCCAAGCCCTTCTCGTTAATCCCCATCAAGTCCCGGCCAAAATGCCCGCGTTGATATCTTGGCAAACCACTCACATCGATCTCCACCGGCTTTTCTTTAATATCCATTTTTTCAAAAGCCGCGATCAAATGCCGCACGTCTTCCTTGCGAAACTGCGGCATGCGTGTGGACACATAAGGTCTCACTTCACCGCCATGACCCCACAGAATTTTTTCAAACCACCCAGACGTCAACTTCCGTCCCACCTTGTCCAGCGGTGGCGCCAGATTTCCCCAACGCCCCAATGACATCGCGCCGATATCCCGCACTCCGAAAAACGGCCCCCTCGACATCTCCGGCCCACCCTTGCCATCACGCGAGTGACAAGCGTAACAATCATAACGCATCATGGTGTGATCAATCTGCTGCGCCACTGTTTCATCCCCCTGCTTTGCTAAATTTTTCAGAGCCAACTGAATCGCCTTGATCTGCACCTGATCCAGATAAAACCACGGCACGCCTCCTGCTGATGGCACGTCCGCCAAACAGCCCACTCGCTTCACATGCTCAAGTTTCTCCAAAACCTTTGCCGTTTTCACCGACAACTTTTCAGACCCCGGAGCCGTATGACAGGCTACACATTTTTTCTCCAGGAAAACCTCGCGCCCACGCTTGGCCAACTTAGTATCCAGCACAAATTGATTCCCTCCATCAATCTCGGACTGTAGCTCTTTCGGAAGTTTTATCTGCGGCCCCGATTTCAGATAACTCGCTAAATTCGCCGCCTCCTGCTCACTCAGTTTCATAGCCGGCATGCGACCCGAAGGCCGAAGATGTTGCGGATTCAATAAAAAACGCCCCAGGCTATCCCGATCATAACGATCCACCATACTCAAGGGCACCGAAGGCAAACCCAACAACTCCAGCTCCTCCCCCTCCGGCAAGCCCTTCGGTCGATAACCTGTCTCCGGCGCATGACAGGCCACACATCCCACTTCATGATACAAAACCCGGCCCGCCTCTTCGTCCCCTTTTGGCATCGGCTCGACCTTTTCCTTCTGCGAAGCCAGGTAGTGTTTCAAAGCCTTGATCTCTTCCAAATCCCGATCCGGCCCTGCAAACAAACTCGGCATGATCGTGCCGCGTTTCACAAAACGCGGATTGCGGATCATCAGCTCAATGTCCAGCGCATCCATGCGCGAACCCACTCCTTCCAGATTGGTAGCCTGCCGCCCCTGCAACCGAGCCTTCAATTTCTCCGGCGGCGTATGGCATCGAACACAATTCAACTCATTCAACAGCAGCATCCCCCCCTCTGCCAAATAATCCTCATCATCATCCACCGCATAAAAGCGCTCAAAGCCCACCACCAGCGGATAATCCACCGGCAAAGCCTGCGCCGGATGAGCCGACACCCAAGCCGCACATCCAAACATCAAAGCAATAACTGCAATCGCGAGCTTCATTCCTCTTCCTTCCTAATTCTTAATTCTTAATTCTTAATCACCCTCTCGCTTCTTCCAGCAACTTCATCCACGGCCCCATGTAATGGCCATGATCGTGAAAAGTCCGGCCACTCACCAGATTGCCATCCACCACACAAGCTTCGTTGACAAAAATCCCACCACAAACCTCCAAGTCAAACTGACATTTCGGCACGGTCGCCATTTTTCGTCCTTTCACGCAACCTGCTCGAGCTGGAATCTCCACGCCATGACACACCGAGGCGATCGGTTTATTCTCTTCAAAAAAGTGACGCGTCACATTCAGCAAATCCTCATCCTCGCGGATATACTCCGGCGCTCTCCCCCCGCTGAAAAAGATACCCACATAATCTTCCGCCACAATATCCGCAAAACACACATCAGCTTCAATCTGATACCCCTCCCACTCCTTAGTGATCGTCCAACCCGGTCGATTCTCATGCATCACCATCTGATACAGACGTTTCTCAGGAGCCGCCACTACCGGTTCAAAGCCACTCTCAATCAAACGGTAATAGGGATACAAAGTATCCACTGTCTCCGTCGCATCGCCAATAATAATCAATACTTTTTCATTCATAATTTTTCATTTAAATCGTAACTATCCAGTTACATTTCAGGTCACTCAGAAAGAATTTCAACCGCGGATAACGCGGATAACGCGGATAAAAATAAAGATAGAATTTAATGAAAAATCTCCCTACTCCAACCTACTCTCCAAATTTCATCTAATCTCCATATGTAAAATATCTTATCCGCGCCTATCCGCGCTATCCGCGGTCAAATAATCGCATTAAATCAGACCCTCCAAATAACCTCTTGCCCGATTGATCTCATCCGCCACCTCTTTAGCGGTTGGTAAAATTGGAATTCCTCTTGGCGTTGGGTGCATAAAAATTTCCGTATAACCGCTGTAGTCAGTCTTTTTCAAAGCTTTCACCAGCGGACCAAAATCCAACTTGCCACGACCCGGCATTTGCATCAGTTCCTCATCCTTTGGCATTTTTTTCGAGCAACCCATGCCGTGTTGCCAAGCGTAAAACATCAACAAACGATCACCGAGATCCTCGATCAACTTCGCCAAATCCACCGCATTCAGCCCCAAACCCTCCAGATGATACGGAGCCAACGCAATGCCCACATGTTTCGAATCCGCAAACTCAACAAACCACTTCAGGGAATCAGCCGAATCCATCAAATTATTCGCATGATTCTCAATCCCAATCGCCACCCCATTTTGCTCAGCCACGGCAATATGCGGCTTCATCTTTTCCGCAAAATCCTTCACCGCTGATTTCAGCTCAGCTCCTTTTAATTTTTTCGGCCCACTGCCGCTAGCAATCAACAGGTTTCCGCCCAATTTTGCCACCACCTTCATCTCATCGCGCAATCCCATCGGCCCGAGATCGTAACGTGTCGAACAACCCAACTTCACCCCGTGCTCTTTCAGCATCGCCGCAAACTTGTCATGCCCCATCTCCTCCACCTGTTCACGTTGATTGCCATGCCTGCGCGGCCAGATATCGATATACTCCGATTTCATTTCCGCCATCAGCGGCAGGATTTCTGCTAGCGGCAACTCACCGAACATCGATGAGCCCACAATGTATTTAAACTTAAAATCATCCGCCGCATTGGCTGTGTTCGCCGCCGCCATCCAGGTTGGAGCTGCCGCCCCCGCCACTGTCTTGATAAAATTACGTCTTTTCATAGTTCGATTTTGTTAACTTGCAGGTGTCCACCAGGCATCCAGCAATCGCCGGAGATATTTTGCTTTGATTTCATCTTTTCCAATCAGATTTTGCTTTTCCCCAGCATCCTGAGCCAGATCAAAAAGCGCCGAGCCGGAAAGGTAATCCCCCCAGGTCTTGCCCGCTTTAATGTGAGGCACTATCAATTTAAAATCCCCCTGTCGCACCCAACGATAAGCAATGTCACGCTCAGGATGCCTCAGTGATGATGCATCGCCCGGGAATATTTCACCAAAAACCGCCCGATCCGCATCCAATTTCGCAATACCTTTGGCCGACGGCATCAAATCAATTCCCGGCAAATCCTTAACCCTATTTTCCAAACCCGTTGCCCTCAACAAAGTCGGCACAATATCCACACTGCTCACCAGTTCCTTATGCGTCGCTGGTTTTACCACTCCATCCCAGCGAATCAGAACCGGCGTTCTCAAACCATCTTCAAAAGGCGAACGTTTGCTCTCTTTAGTATGCGCAAATTCCTGCGGACGTTTTTTCTCGCGGCTCTCACTCGGTGTCCAGCCATTATCGATAACAAAAACAAAAATCGTGTTTTCAGCCAAACCCTTGTCTTCAACATATGTCACCAACTTACCCACCGTGTCGTCAAACTGACTGCAACTCGCATAATAGGGAAGCGTATGTTCCGGCACATCCTTCTTACCCGAATACAAATCATAAAACTTCTTCGGTGAATCATGCGGCTGATGCGGAAGATACGGCGCATACCAGACAAAAAATGGCTGCTGCTTAGATTTGCAGTCGTCAATGAATTCGTAAATAGGCGTCATCGTTTCCCGGCCTATTTTCAATCCCCAGTCACCATTTCCATGGGCCGCCAACTCGCCACTCGCCAACTTGCGATTGCCCCCGAACTCCTGATCCGGCACCGGTTTAAAAACCGTCATACCATCGGTAAAACCTGCGTTGCGGTAGTGCCCCTCCCAAAATTTTCCCGTTTGCAGGCAACGATAGCCCTCACCCGCCAACAAACGCGGCAAGGTGTCCACAGATCGAATTAGTTCGAACCCACGACTCCTCACTCGTTCGTATTCACTGCGCGAAGTCATG
>JAADHD010000468.1:6709-7261 GCA_013152075.1 Verrucomicrobiota bacterium
GATGGACTGCATACACTGGTCGGCACGTAGCCGTTCACATAACGCGCTGACAGTGATGCCAGACGGTCGATATTCGGAGTCTGCACTAGCGCATTCCCCATGAAGCCAAAATCCCGATAGGTCTGATCATCGGCGATGATCATCACGATGTTGGGTTTTTCTACAGCAGCCTCAAGCAAGCCTGTGCAGTAAAATAACACCAATAGCAAAGCTAGGTGCCCCTTCCCAGCCATAATCTGCTGGATGTTCGGTAGACGACCGAGCCGGTCGTCCCTACCACATTCACCCATCTTGGTAGGGATGTGCGGCCTCGCACGTCCGCGACTCACCACTTGCAACCGATTCATCTCAAACAAATTGACCTCCTTCATCACTCCACCCTCCTCAGCCAGATCTGATTCAATCGCATCAACTCTTCTCCTGCGATTTTTGCGACTTCGGCTTTCAATTTCACATCCCCTCCAGTCAGTTCCAATGTCCCGATCATCTTGCGCACAAAAACCTCTCCGTTGCCCGTTGGCTCGACCTTGAAATCAATCGACGAATCCCCCG
>JAADHD010000413.1 GCA_013152075.1 Verrucomicrobiota bacterium
GTTTACACTCTATCTAAATTTATTGTCACATTGCTAGCTCTTCCAAGCGCAAGGCTTTCAGTTAATATTTTTATAACTTGTAACCAATAAAAATACATCCGACCAAAAAATCAACACAATCAATTTAAAACCTTATATGCATAAACCTTTAACTCACACCAAAGTAATCCCATTTGGCCAAAACTCATCAACACTTTCATTTGACCAAATCAGTCAAACCGCGCCCTAACTCCTGCCAGCAAAATATGCACACCTATCTTCAGCGATTGCACCAGTGACACCCCGCTGACTTTTTGCTCCCCCTTCAATCTGGGCCGTTCCTCCACCGCAACAGTTTGTGCAATCACCCCCATACGACTAGCCCTGACCTCTGCTTCAATCGTCCAACCCCAGGTCATTTCCCGAAGATCTATCGCCTGAAAAAAACCTTTCTCGATCAAGCGCAAAGGGCCCAGATCATGATGAAACCGGCCAGTCAAAAAAAATCCCACCACACCTAAAATCAAATTGGGTGTGGCTCGACCAAACTCCTGCCACCAGGTGCGCAAAGCAAATTGCCTCAATCCAATCACCAACGGCACTCCCGTTGCTTCGAACCGTTGCACCAAAACAAGCACATCTTCCGGTCGGCTTGCTCCATCACCTGCACAAAAAATATATCCATCCACCTCTTCACCCGCTTCCTGCAAAGCCGTGATCGCCGCCATACACCCGTAACCATAGCCTCTATCCGGGGTTTCACCCACCAAGGCCCCACGCGAAACTGCAATATCACCCGAGCGATCACTCGTACTATTCAAACCCACGGCCATTACAAAATGCATTTGGGGTAATATCTCTCGCATCTCATCAAGCACCTCCCCCAGGCACTCGGCTTCATTACACACCGGAATAATGATGCCATAGCGGAGCACCCGCTGCTTACATGAATTCACTAAACTATTGCTCACCTCTACATTTATACCCGTTTCATACAATCCACAAAAACTCGAAGCCGCGAAAGAATACTTGCTCACAGGCCATTTCCAATCTAATCATTCAATCACTTCCCCTGATCAATGCTCGGGTGGCGGAACTGGTAGACGCGCAAGACTAAGGATCTTGTGGGGCAACCCGTGGGGGTTCGAGTCCCCCCTCGAGCACTTTTATTTTCCTTGTACTTCACCATGGAATCAACGGAATCACCATCAGCTACAGCGACACTCCTTGTTTCCTGCGCTGACCAATCCGGTCTGGTGGCTGCCATATCCGGATTCCTTACAGAATCGAGCGGCAACATCCTAGATCTCGAACAACACGTCGACAGCTCGGAAAAGGCCTTTTTTATGCGCGTCGAATGGGAACTCGAGGGCTTCAACATCGCCCGTGATCAAATCGTAACCTCGCTGAAACCTTTGCTCGCCCGTTTCGATATGCAATGGTCACTGCACTTCAGCGATACGCGCCCTCAGGTCGCCCTCTTTGTCACACGTGACAATCACTGCCTCTACGACATCCTGTCTCGCCATCAAAGCGGAGACTTGCGGATGGATGTTCCCCTGATCATCAGCAATCACCGAACCCTAGAACCCGTCGCCCAACAGTTTGGCATTCCCTTTTATCACATTCCTATCACATCTGAAACCAAACCCGCCCAGGAGCATATTCAAATCGCTCTGCTGCGCGAAAACAACATTGATACCCTCGTGCTCGCGCGATACATGCAAATCCTTTCAGAAGATTTTGTCAGTCAGTTCCCAAACCAGATCATCAACATTCATCACTCTTTCCTGCCAGCTTTCCCCGGCGCCCGACCTTACCATTCCGCCCACAAACGCGGCGTGAAAATTATCGGTGCTACCAGCCATTACGTCACCAGCGACCTCGATGAAGGCCCCATCATCACCCAGGACGTCATTCGTGTCTCACACCGCGAAACCGTCGGCGACTTTATCCGTAAAGGTAAAGACCTTGAAAAAATCGTTCTAACCCGAGCCCTCTGGCGCCACCTGCAACGCCGCGTCCTGGTTTACAATAACCGCACCGTCGTATTTGCCTGATTGCTGTTCAGCATTCAGAACTTTATCAGTCTTCAATATTTCCATCCCTACACATCCATCAGGGTGTCGATCAGAAAACTCTGAACAGCCCCGTAAAACCCATACTGGGCCAGTAGCAGCCACTTGGGGTAAGCCTGCGCCTGTCTCGACCGGTCTTCACCAACTCCCGGTTCCTCCGCATCAGCGGACACCTCCATCAAACCTTCCGCCAAACGCCGTTCGCTATCGGCCAAGTCATAAACTTCATTCATCAACAATCGAGCCTGGTTGAGCGTGCTGTTCCACTGCTCGACATGTTCACCCGACACTTCCAGCGAGTAAAAAACCTGCTCACCCGCCTCTCCTTCATCCACACTGCCCTCTTCCTGGAATTGCTGCGCCCTCTCCAGATCTGTTGCCACCACCCGCCGCGCCTCGTCAAACAACGTTTCCAGCTCAGGCCTGACATAGTTTTTCCAGTCAGCCACAACGCTCTCGTTTTCATCCTCATCTACTCCCGAGCCCTCCCGCGCCTCTTCTTCACTCTCCCGAATGGGATCAGGATACAAACGCAGAAGCGCCCCCTCATCCGCGCTCAGTTCGTTTACCAGCACCGGCAACCGCTGAAGGAACAACCACTCCAAACCTGACAAGCCATCAAAAACCCAACCCTTCTGTGATAGCACAATTCTCATGATTTATTTTCTACGCTGAAAACCCAACACAGAAGAGAACCACTGATGGGCACAAAAGGACACGCATATTTTCGGAAATTTTTAGAATGAAAACTTATAGTAAACACCAAAAGTAATCTTCACCCTTCACTATTCATTCCCCTCTACCGCAACCAGCTTTTTATACGTTCGCACATACATCGCCCCGTCTCCGATGGCGGGTGTCGTCCGGCAAAGTTCGCCAAGTTTGTTGGTAGCCAGATGCTTTAACTCGCCGCCGACAGCGATGACATTAATGTTGCCACTTTCATCGCTACAAAAAATATTCTTCCCATCACTAACCGGCGATCCAAAACAATTGCCCTCGACGCCTGGAACCCGCCCTTTCCAAACCTCCTTGCCCGTTGCCGCTTCAACACATGTAACGATGCCCGCATCATCCCAGAGGTAGGCCTTGTCGCCAACAACCACCGGACTCGGAATATGAGGAACGTTACGTTCGATGCGCCAGACCTCTTCAAGTTCGTTGCCTTTCAACCTCATCGCGACACAATGTTTGGGATTGGCCGTGAATCCACAGGTACCGATGATCATATCCTTATAAACCAAGGGCGAACTGATCGCACGCTCGTTGACCTTGGTATTAAAAACACTTTTTTCTGCGACCACGCTTCCATCCTTCGGATCGATAATCGTGAAGCCATGTTGCCAATTGACGAAGGCGAGCAGCTTGCGTCCATCGGAATCAATCACACAGGGTACCGAATAAGAGATGCGTTGACTGCGTCGCTCGACCGTCCATTTCACTTTGCCGGTATTGGCATCGAGCGCGAGCAAATTGCCTCCCCCTTTTTCCTGGTCGTTGTTCAAAATGACCAAATCACCCAACAACATCGGCGACGCGGCAAATCCATGCCCTCCTGAAATCGGCCCGAGATCAGTCTGCCACAGTTTTTTTCCGTCATGTGAAAACGCCGCCATAGTCAGTTTTTCCGGCGTGCCCCAACTAAACACAACGCGCTTTTCATCCACCGCCGGCGTGGTCGATGCCGGACTGTTAAAACGATGCCCTTTGTATTTCTGGTCATTC
>JAADHD010000003.1 GCA_013152075.1 Verrucomicrobiota bacterium
TTGATTGTATTTAGCCTTTCAGGCAATACTGCATTTAAAACCAAATATGAACGAAGAAACAATAGTAGGATCGGACGGCAAAGAGCGTTGTCGATGGAGTGATGCGGCGCCTGAGTTTAAAGCTTACCACGATAGCGAATGGGGTTTCCCTGTCAGTGATGACCGGCGATTATTTGAAAAGGTGTGCTTGGAAGGTTTTCAATCAGGATTGAGTTGGCGGACCATTCTCGTTAAGCGGGAAAACTTTCGAGCGGCTTTTCATGATTTTGATTTCGAAAAAATCGCGCGTTTTACTCAGCGTGATGTGAATCGATTACTCAAAGACGAAGGTATTGTCCGTCATCGCGGTAAAATTGAAGCGGTGATCAATAACGCTAAAATGGCAATCGATCTATGCAAGCAGGAGGGTTCGTTATCAGCTTTTTTCTGGCGTTACGAGCCAGAGGCAAAAAAACTTGTCGAGCCGCAGGCAGTATCGATCTCGGCGGAGTCGACTGCCTTGTCAAAGGATCTGAAAAAAATGGGCTGGAAATTTGTCGGCCCGACCACAGCGTATGCGTTCATGCAGGCAATGGGAATGGTCAACGACCATGCGGAGGCTTGTGTGACCCGGCCCAAGGTTGAGCGTGCACGTAAGAATTTTAAGCGTCCGTGTGATAATTGAGTGAATCCACTATTTTGTGAAACCTCAGCGTGAGACAGGTTGCCGGAGCCGAATTTTTTAATCCGCGTTACTCCACCAGCGGTTGCAGATTTTCCTTACACCACGCACCATTCTGTAATGTTACGCCATCGGGGTCGGCGATGGCTTTTTCGCACTCATCCTCACAGATGATCCAGCCTTCGTAGTTATGCTGGGTGAGCCAGCCGGTGATGCGGTGGAAGTCGAGTTTTCCGGTTCCCATTTGTGCCCATGGTTCAGGGCCGTTGCCACTGAAATCTTTGTAGTGAATGTGGTTCACTAAATGGGACCATTTGTTCAGAGTCTCAATCACATCCATTCCGCCACGGATAATATGTCCCACATCCGGGGTCCAACCGGTTACGCTGGGATCGAGGCTGCTCAGCACCACGTCGTAATCTTCCTGCGTACGCACCAGAGAATCCGGTGGGCTGTTCGGATGATAGGAGCAGGTGAGGCCCAGATCAGTAGCGCGTTTGGACACGGCGTTGACGTTTTTTGCCACGTTGAGACGGCGGCGTTGCAGATCCTTGGCGCGTCCACTTGGCAGGGTCACGGTGCCCATCATGGTGCCGGGGAAATGCTTGAGAAAATCCATGGTGAAATCAGCGGCTTCCCGTTCGTTGGGTGTTTCTTCCTCTCCGTCCCAGGCACAAACCAGAGCCAGTCCGGCGAGCTCCATATCGTGTTCGTCGAGCACGTCCTTGAGTTTGATCGGGTCACAAAAATCCCCGAGCCAGTATTTTCCACAACCGAGTGAGCTCTCGGAAATTTCGAGCACCATGGGTTCGATGCTTTTGAAGCCCGCTTCTGCGGCGACTTTGATCATGTGATCGAGTTTGTTGTCGTAACCTTTGCCGGTTTCCTGCATGAACCAGGTATAGACTTGTGAACCGAATTTGATATTAGCCATGTTTTTGTAGAATTTAGGAGTGAGAATTTAGGAGGTAGAATGGAATATTGGAGTGTCTATCAATGGGCTGCCAGCCATTCAAGGACTCGTGGATTAAAGTCTTCGAGACATTCCCAATGGAAGGCGTGGCCGGCGTTTTCATATAGATGTTGCTCACTGTTGGGGATGCCTGCGGCTACTTCGTCATTCATCCATTTTGGAGTGAACATATCGTCAACGCCACCGATAACCAGTGCGGGGCAATTGATTTGGCCGAGGCGTTCCGAAGTGTCGTGATTGATGCAGGCGGCGACTTGTCCTTCGAGTCCATGCACGGGTTGGGGACTTGGGTTTGTGGCGGCCTCATTTAGGCCGTCCAGTAAACCCTGATGGGCTTCGTCGTTGTCCCAGAAGGGTTTGGTAAAGATCAGAGTTTGCACCCACTCCATAAATTCTTCAGGTCGCAGCCGGGATTTGCAGGTGATCATGTGATTGAAAATCGCAGTGGCGTAGCGGTCGCATTTGGCCCAGGGGCACATTAGCACGGTGCTTTGCACTTTATCCGGGTGACGCAGGGCGAGTTCCTGAGCGATAATGCTGCCCATCGAAACACCGACGATGCGAGCTTTTTCGATGCCAAGGGCGTCCATGAAACCAGCGTAGTCATCGGCCATCATCGCAGCAGAGTAATCGCCAGCTGGTTTGTCGCTTTGGCCGACTCCGCGATTGTCCGGCATAATGCAACGAAACTGTTGCGACCAGTCAGCAGCATGGGCTTCCCAAACTGCGCCGTGGGCTGTAACTCCCATGATCATGATCACGGGATCGCCTGATCCGCTTTCTTCATAATACATTTTGATTCCGTTGGTATCGACGTAGGGCATTTTATTGAGAATAGGTTAAGTTGACTGAAATAGTGGTTTTGAGTAGTTTTTCCTAGCGTATTCCGGGTGAATTTCCAAGTAAAAGGGTTTTTTATTATCGATTTCACGGTTGCGTCAACAAGGCCAAAAGTTACAGTGGCACATGCTTTCGTTTATAAATAGAAAGGGGATTTACGTATTGCTGCTAGTCAGTGTGGTTTTGATGGCTGATTCTATATCTGTCATGGCCCAGGGGAATAACAGCTATATCGTGGTGGACTATACCTATCGCAAAATATTGGCTGAAAATAATGCCGATAAGAAGGTGCCGGTTGCCAGTCTGACAAAAATTGCAACGGTGGTGGTCGCGATGGATTGGCTACAGGTGAGTCGAGGGGATCAGAATCAGATGATGACGGTGCCACAGTCGGCAGGGATGATCGGCGGTTCCAATCCGGTAGGGATGGTTCCAGGTGATCGCATCAGGGTGAGGGACGCGATGTTCTGCGCGATGATGGTTTCTGACAATGTGTCGGCGCATACTCTGGCGGATCATTTTGGGCGACAGATGATGGCGCGGGTCGGGGCTCCGGATCCGGTGACTGCTTTTGTGGGACAGATGAATGCTCTGGCGAAGATGAAAGGCATGACGCGTACGCGATTTCGTAATCCGAGTGGCTTGGATCATGCGGGTAAACCCGGGCTCTCGACGGCGCGTGATATTGCCAAGTTGACGTTTTTTGCTTTGAGCAAATCGTCTTTCACTTTTATCTGCAGTCAGAAATCGCGCAGGATTACTTTTCAGCGAGGTGGTAGGGAATTGGCTTTTAATTTAAAAAACACTAATGATTTGCTCGGACGATATCATGTGGACGGGGTGAAAACCGGGCGCACGGCAAGAGCGGGTGACTGCTTGGTAGCGAGTGCTCGTCGGGCTGACAAAATAATTCCACTGGCTGCTGACAAAAAGAGCCGGATACCTTATCGGATTTTTTCCGTGGTATTGCATTCGCCCGACCGATTTGGACAGACTGCTCAGTTGATTAATAATGGTTGGAATCAGTATGACGCGTGGATGGCAGCTGGGATGGTTGTCGGCGATCATGAGGCGGAAATATTGAATGTGCCGTATTCCAAGTAAGCTGAAAGAAGTGCGGACGAAGAGAAGTATAGCCAATAGATGACAATGACAGACCCGATATTAAAACAATTAGAGAAGAACTCGAAACTCAGTGCGAGTGAGCTGGCGGTGCTTCTTGGTCGTGATGAGAAGGAGATCGCGGAACAGATTTCCCAATTTGAAAAAGACGGGGTGATTCTGGGGTATCATGTGGTGGTGGATCCTCCGGAAAAAACCGGAAACGTCGGAGTGACCGCGCTGATTGAAGTCAAACTAACGCCTGAAAGGGGCGGTGGTTTCGATCTGCTGGCAGCTAGGATCTCGAAGTTCGACAGTGTGACCAGTTGTTATCTGATGAGCGGGGGTTATGATCTGGCGGTTGTCGTCAACGGGGAAAACTTGCATGATGTGGCAAGATTTGTGTCCGAAAAACTCAGCACGATTGAGGGAGTGATCTCGACGGCGACCCATTTCCAATTGAAGACCTACAAACAAAGCGGGTTTCTTGCGCATACGGAAAGCGAGACTAAGCGTTTGGCGGTGGCACCTTGATCATAAACCAAGGGAGATTAACCTCGGAAAGCACGGAAAAGCACTGAATGGGAATATTTTTTATTGAGCTATGATGGTGATGTGC
>JAADHD010000005.1 GCA_013152075.1 Verrucomicrobiota bacterium
ATCTGAAAACTCGACCAAAATACCTATATGTCTGACGAAACTGATTTTAACTCCAGTGATGCTTTTGACCAGCATGACCTAGATGAATTGACCGAAAATATACGGGCAGCTTTGGAGGTCAAAGACCGTGATCACGGCTTTCCCAAGCAGACATATCCGATGTGCTTTGTAGGTAATGAGGCAGTTGATGCAATGGTCGCAGAAGGAATTGCCACTGATGCTGCAGATGCCGTGCGCATTGGTAATGTCCTACTTAACGCCGGAGTTTTTAGCCACGTTCTCAAAGAGCACAGTTTTAAAAACGAGAAACTCTTTTATCGTTTTGCGTCGGATGCAGGACATGGGGAGCCGGCCAAGGATGCCGAGGGTGAACCTGTTAGCTGGGCTGACTTTTTATCTCCACTAGGTTTCCAAAGTGGGAAAACTTCTCTCCAAGCTGACATCCCAGACCGGGACGCAGACCTGGCGAATTTCTCCCAGGATGAACTGGGCGCCTGTGGGGTTGCGCCTTTGGACGAGCACAATGTCAAGCTGCTGGACAATGTTCATCCCAAGGAATGGATCGACCCGAAGGGGGATAATAAATACAATCTGGTAGTGATTGGCGCGGGCGCGGGGGGGCTTGTCACCGCCGCAGGCGCGGCAGGTGTTGGGGCACGTGTTGCTTTGATCGAATCACACCTGCTGGGCGGCGATTGCCTTAATGTTGGCTGTGTTCCTTCCAAGGCTCTGATCAGTAGCGCTAAGGTTGCTGCGATGGCACGACGGGCGAGTGAATTTGGTGTGAACACAGGTGAGGTTAGTGTCGATTTTCCAGCGGTGATGGAACGTTTGCGTCGTTTGCGGGCAAGTATTTCGCCGGTCGATTCCGCCAAGCGCTTCAGTGAAGAGCTGGGAATCGATGTGTTCATCGGCCGAGGTCAGTTCACTGGAGCCAATACGGTTGAGGTAAACGGCAAAACGTTGACCTTTGCGAAAGCGGTTATCGCGACCGGAGGCTCTGCTGCGATCCCTCCGATCGAAGGGCTTAGCGAAGCTCCTTATCTTACCAATGCCAATGTTTTTAATCTGACGGAATTGCCCAAACGACTTGGAGTGATAGGAGCTGGTCCAATTGGAATGGAGTTGGCGCAGTCATTTCAACGTTTTGGTTCTGAAGTAACGGTATTCTCACGCCGGGACGGCATTTTGCCCAAGGAAGATCCTGAGGCTGCTAAAATCGTTGAAGAGTCGATGCGGCGTGATGGAGTGAATTTTTTGCTCAACAGTAGTTATAAGAAGGTGGTCGGCACCAAGGAAGGAGAACCTGTTTCGGTGATTTACGAGATCGATGGGCAGGAATCGACGATCGAGTTTGATGCTCTGCTGATTGCCACCGGGCGTAAACCGAATGTGAGTGGTTTTGGCTTGGATGTCGTGGGTGTTGAACATGACCAGCGGATGGGGATCAAGGTTGATGATAATCTACGTAGCTCGAATCCGAATATTTTTGCGGTGGGGGATGTAGCCAGTAAGTATCAATTCACTCACATGGCTGATTTCATGGCACGGATCGTCATTCGCAACGCGCTTTTTTTTGGCAAGGACAAGGTTTCCGACCTTTTGATTCCCTGGGCAACTTACACGGAGCCCGAAGTTGCTCATGTGGGGCTTTATGAAAAAGATCTCGAGGAGCGCAAGGTGGAATACACGACTTTTAAGAAAAGTTTTGAGCATCTTGACCGGGCCATTTTAGAGGGTGAAACCGAAGGCTTTATCAAAATCCACGTAAAGAAAGGCAGTGACGAGATTCTGGGGGCCACCATCGTCGCTGCGAATGCAGGGGATATGATTAGTGAAATCAGCGTGGCGATTCGGTCAGGAATGGGATTGGGTGGTCTGGCCGGGGTGATTCACCCTTATCCAACCATAGCTGAATCTATTCGCCAAACGGGTGATCTTTATAACAAAGGACGGCTTACACCGACGGTGAAAAAAATATTCAACCGCCTCACTGCACTGCAACGGCGATAGAATATTTTAAAATGAACTAAGACAACAGCACTTTCATGCCATTTTAAATGCGGGGCTGTAGATGGGGGCAGGGAGCCGTTTTTAAAGCTCCCTACCCAGAAAACCCCAGGTAATAAGGCCGTACCGTCTTATTTTCTTTTATTAGCCAGCGCCTTGAGCAATGCCTTCCACTCTTTCTTGGTAGTGTTCTTGCGTATGACCTCACGTCCGTCAATGGTGCTTCGGTTTACGCTTACTAGAGAGTGTTCCAGCTCTTTGAGTGCAGAAACGACTTCCGATTTTGAGCTGTTGTAATTGCTTGCAACGGCTCTGAATTCCTTGATTTCTCTTTCAACTAGTCCATTCGTTGAGCGAGTTTTGAATGACATGACATTGAGTTGATAGACTCCGCTAACCACTTTGTTTGCGCGTACAGGGTCCTGAATAATTGTTGAAACATCTTGCTTGAAATCCGCAAGGACGGCTGGATCCGACAGGTCGAGGTTAGGAGCATTGAGGCCGCCTGAAAGTAAGATGAGTATAATAAGTGCGATGATCATGATTATATAAAGGTTTAAATTGAAATGAAACGGCTCAGGAATTGGTTACGTGATGAAGTACTTTGTAACGATCTGATTGCCGGGTAACGGAGTTCATAAAAGCATTTGAAATAGCAGGCCATTCTTTAGCAGTGGTTTGGCTTTTCATAGCCATTAACACTTCAACCAAGCGAAGTCTCCGGGCAGTGGTTTGTGCTTCCCACTCTTGCAATATGAGATGAAGGTCGTTGGCTCCCTTGGCGTGGTTTGCTGTTATTTTACCGAATTTTTTGCTGTATTTGATAAAGTCCCCGTTGATGGCGCCTAGTTCGTGTTCCGCATTATCGACCATGTTCATGAGTGCTGTCGAGCGTCGAGGCTCAGAAATTCGTGTTTGGATCACTTGACGTAACTCGGCCATCTTTACCTTGTCGCCTACCAGGTCGGGGCCTTTTGCTCCCTTTTTTGATTGGCAAGCTGAGCCCGCAAATAGAATCAATGCAAGTGAGGTGATGACTGCTAGAGAACCAGCAGCAGTTGAGCGTAATTGAGTTTTTATTTTCATGTCGATCCACGATTAGCGGGAATGGCTCTCACAGTCAAGTTCGTACGCTCGTAATTGGATCATTGGATCATTGGGTCAAAGGGGCAAAGAGTGGAGGACGTGACGCATTTCATCATAATCCCACACCCCGTTCTGCCCTCGCGGGCAAGGTGGAACTTGCTCCTCCATTTTACTTTAAACCGATTGTTAGTAATCAGTGTGGAATTGCGATTTTTCCAAGATCGACAATTTCAGGATCGTTGAATTTGATCTCGAAGTTTGTTTCGCTGGTTTTAAAGGGGGTAATACTGCGGTCATATACAATCATCTGGTATTTGCCGGGAGCCAGGTGATCCCAATAGCTGAACTCCGAGTTGGGGTATGTTCGTAAAATTTCCTCCCATTGTTCCAGCCCTTTTGCATCTATGCTGAGATGCATGAGGCTGACAGAGAAATTCCCAGTATTTTTACTGTCGAGAGAGTATTTGAATTTGAATCCGGGCTCGAGTTTTATCAGGATTTCTTGTTCCTGAGTTACTGTGATGGGTTCAATTTGTGTATAGGTCGCACAGCCAGGAGCTTGCACGCGAAAGGAATAACGAGCGGGGCCAGCCTGATCAATTTTTAATATATTTTGGTGAGTTTCCAGTCGGTATTGAGTAGCGCTGAAAAACATATCCATCTTAGTATCGGCTAAAGGTAAAGG
>JAADHD010000001.1 GCA_013152075.1 Verrucomicrobiota bacterium
ACATTATTCATCGGAGCACGGGATCAAGTAATCGCTTTAAATGTGAATGAGGGCAAACAAGTGTGGAGCGCTCCGGTCGAGGGCGACGCCCGTATATTACTGATTGCAGGTGGCTCCCTGTTGGTCAGCACGGATGAAGGTTCCATCCATTGTTTTAACGCTCAGGGCACAAGTGCGCCCTCTACAGCAAAAGCTAAAAAAACAACTGCGCCCAGTGAAGCCTCACAAAAACTCGAAGCCGCGCGTATCCCCGGACTGGCCGGACACTGGGCTTTTCACACAGGCATGAGCGACCGCGCCAAACGCCGCGGTCTGACTAACGCGGAACGACGAGTAGTGGATCTGGGCGGACGCATTGATGGCACCATTCTAGGCGAAGTGAACCTGCGACAAGCCGGCGGCATTGAAGCCTTGGTATTGGATGGTAACGGCAACAGCGTAATGTTGGCTGAGGATCACAGTAAGGTCAAACTACCTCGGAAACAGATAACAGCGGAAGCCTGGGTTCGCGTGGACAAACCTACCAAATGGGGCGGGATCATCGGAGCAATGCAAGATAACGGTAATTACGAACGGGGATGGATCCTAGGATACAATGACTCAAAATTCTCCTTCGCCGTAAATGGTAAAGGCGGAGATGACAAACTGACCTACCTGCAGAGCACCAGCAATTTCAAAAACGAGAACTGGTATCATGTAGTGGGAACCTATGACGGCAAAACCCAGCGGATCTACGTCAACGGCGTGCTGGAAAATTCTTCGACCCAACAGTCAGGAGAAATCAACTACCCACCGCAAGCCTTCTTTGAAATCGGTGCCTACCATGACAAGGATGAAATCCACCGGATGAAGGGTCAGGTGCATGAAGTCCGTCTTTATTCAAGAGCCCTGACTCAAAATGAATTACTGGCAAACTATCAGAGCAAAAAAAGAGCCTTGCCCAAACCCATCTTTCTGCCCGTCGGCCCCTACGCTCATTTTATTGATCGACAAACGGTCGAGGTGGCCTGGCAAACTGACGGAGCCTCGCCGAGCACCTTGATCCTCAATACGGGAAGCGGAACACGGAAGGTGAGCGATGCAAAACTCAAAACCAGACACCGGCTGCGCATCGACGGACTGAAGCTCAATCGCATTTATCACTATCAGATTGCAACCGGAACTTCGGGGATCAGCCCCGCTTTTGAATTGGATACCACCTTTAATTTCACCCAGCCTACCCTGCCGAAGCGAAGCAACCCTTACCCTCAGGACAAAGGTGGCAAAGTGGTAGAAAAAACCGCAAAAACCCTGCTCACCCAATCTGGCATCAGCACCGGTATTTGCCTAGTGATGGGCGCCGGAGACGGACACTTGATGTATGAACTCGCTCGTCAGTCCAATTTGACCGTGATCGGACTGGAGACCGATGAGGCAAAAGTCACCAAGACACGAGCCGCGCTGACTCAAGCCGGCATTTACGGACGCCGGGTAACCATCCGCAAGATCGAATCGCTCGATCAAATACCCTACACCGGAGAGTTCGCTAACCTGATTGTTTACGACCAACTATTGAAAAGCGGTAAAATCACAGGAAACAGTCAAGAAGTGTTGCGCTTATTACGACCCGATGGCGGTCTGGCATTGATCGGACAAAACAGTAAATCTTCACCTCAAGTGACAGCTACACAACTCACTGCCTGGAGCGGTAAAGTTGCAAGCAAAGTGACTACGGGTAAACAAGGCGTCTGGGCTCGAATCACCCGCGCTCCCCTGCAAGGAGCCGGCGAATGGTCGCATTTGTATGGACGTGCCGACAATTCAGCCTACGGCGGAGAAGATCTGGGCGGCGCCCGCAAAACCAGCGACCTTCAGGTGCAATGGCTGGGACGCCCCGGCCCGCGCGCGCAGCCTGACCGCAACGGACGCAAGCCTTCTCCCCTATCAGCGGGCGGACGTCTATTTGTTCAGGGATTACACCGTTTGATCGCCATCGACGCTTACAACGGCACCATTTTATGGTCACTGGAAATCCCCCCTATGCAGCGGTTCAACGTGCCGCGTGACAGCAGCAACTGGTGCGCCGACGAAAATCATGTCTTCGTAGCCATCAAGGATGCTCTCTGGAAAATCAACGCACAAACCGGCAAGATCGAATCGATCACCCCCGTTCACCCCGGTGATAACAAGGACTGGCAATACGACTGGTCTTACATCGCCCGCCATCAAGACAAAGTGATCGGCAGCGCGGTCAAAAGCGGATCGTCCTATGTCGAATTCTGGGGAGGCTCAGGAGCGGGCTGGTATGATGACCGCAAAGGCCCGGTAACCTTTAAAGTGTGCAGCGATAATATTTTTGCCCACGACAAAAAAACCGGGCGCCAGTTGTGGACTTACGCAGATGGAGTCATTCTTAATTCGACCATCACCGTGGCAGACAAGCAGGTATTTTTTGTCGAATCCCGCAATCCCAAAGTGCTCGCCTCGCAATCGCGGCGCATCGGCATCCCCGAACTGTGGCAGGATCAATACCTCGTTGCACTCGATCTCGAAACCGGCAGCATCCTCTGGGAGCAAGCGATGGTAATCAACAAAGGCACAGTGATGGTTCACATGGCTCAAGGAGAAGGAACCTTGGTCATCGCTGCCTCGGGAGAAACAAAATACAACATCTACGGACTGGATCAAAATACTGGCAAAAAACTCTGGCATCGTGAACTGGACTGGATCAAAGAAAAAGGAGATCACGGCAAGGCAATGTCACGGCCAGGAATCGCCAGTGGTCGTTTGTATATGCGTCCGCATGTGCTGGATATAAAAAGCGGTGAAACCGTCGGAACCATGCCCGCCGGTCACTGCGGAACTTATGCTCTGACCAGCAATACCGCCATTTACCGCCAAGGTAACGTCACCATGTGGGATCGTGAGGACAATAAACTAAGCAGTTGGAAACGCCTGCGACCGGGCTGTTGGTTGAGCACCATTCCAGCAGCAGGCATGCTGCTCTCACCCGAAGCCGGAGGCGGTTGCAGTTGTGGCATCTGGATCGAAACCTCACTTGGATTTATCCCCAACAAAATCAAACTGCCAATCCTCAAGAAAAAACCCTGACACCTCTGCTGGGTGTTGGCCGGATTGCAGGCAATCCATCCTACGTTTTTTGATCCATCACATCCTGGATAGCATCCTGCAATTCGCCATACCGCCACTCAAATCCACTCGTTTTCAGCACCACGGGATCCACCCGCTCGCTGAAAAGAAGCATTTCCGCCATCCCCCCAAGAGCCAATTTTAACACCGGGGCCGGTGCCCAGACTATCGCCGGCCGCCTCACTTGCCGGCCTATCACTTTGGTAAAATCACTATTCCTGACAGGATTCGGAGAACAAAAATTTACCGCTCCTCGCAATTTTTCTTGTTCGACCGCGTAAAGAAACATTTTCGCCACATCTTCAATATGCACCCATGGCAGCCATTGTTTGCCTGATCCCAGTGGCCCGCCCAAGCCCATTCGAAATAATAGTCGCAGCAAGGGAGCTGCTCCTCCGTCCTTTCCCAATACCATTCCGATCCTCCCTCTCACCACGCGAATCCCCAGTTCTTCAGCTTCCATCGCAGCTGACTCCCATACCCTTGAAACTTCTGCCAGAAACCCTGACCCGAAACTGCTTTCCTCTTTCAGAATCTCATCACCTCGATCTCCATAATATCCAGTGCCGGATGCTGATACAAATACCTGCGGCGGATCTTCACACTGTTTCATCGCCCTCACCAAGCCCTGCGTGCCTTCAACTCGACTTGACTCTACTTGAGCGAATTTTTTCCTTTTTTCTCGCTGTCCAATACCCTAATACCGGCTCACCGGCCAAGTGAAGCAAAGCATTCAACCCGCTCACATTCGTATCTCCAGCCGATTCGGGTATAAATTGCCTGACCTCATTTTTCCCAGACATCAATGACTGTGGATTTCGCGTGTACATCACCACCTCATGCCCACAACCATTCAACAAGGTCGTCAAAGCCGTCCCGACCAGTCCACGCGCTCCAGTGATTCCTACTTTCACTCAAATAGATGTTTTAGCTTCTGCCGATGATCAGCCTTCTTGTGCATCCTCATCTTTAACATCCCCCCCAGCTACCCGGCAAAACTTAACCTCCCGCACGCTTCGATCATCTGCATCGGTAACAATTGCCTCGTAATTTTCCACGCGCACTCGCTCGCCCTGCTCCGGAAGACGCCCCGCCACATGAGTCACATACCCACCGACCGTGCTTACATCCGGGCTTTCCAGATCCAGATCCGTCTGCACTGAAAGTTCGTGCAATGGGTAGGTGCCGTGCACGACAAACTCATCGTCGTTCAAGCGACGAAACTCCTGATCCTCCTCATCAAATTCGTCCTGAATCTCCCCCACCAACTGCTCGACCACATCATCCAGCATAACCAGTCCCAGAGCTCCTCCAAATTCATCCACCACCAATGCAAGGTGAGCATGCTTATTCAGAAAGGTTTTCAGCAAAATATCCAGCTTCATCAATTCGGGAACGGGAAAAATATCCCGCTTGATCTTCATCAAGTCAGGTGACTTCTCCCTCACCTGTCCAAGCAAATCCTTGATATGAATCAAACCGATTGCATGATCAAGGTGCCCTTCTTTTACCAAAGGAAATCGGGTGTGCTTCGACTCGATCGCAATTGTCAGATTTTCCTCAAAGCTCTTCTCCACATCAAGAGTCACCACCTCGTTACGCGGGGTCATGATATCCCGCACACTCAAATCATTTAACGCCAGCGCATTAATCAGAATCTCACGTTCGGTATCAGTTACATCATCCGCCTTCTCTGTCTCTTCAACCAGGATACGTAACTCCTCCGCGCTGTGAACTAATTCATGCGCTGGGACCACATCAATCTTAAATAGACTTCTCATCAACCACTTCGCACAGATATTCAGTAGCCAGATCGGAAGTTTAAAAGCCTTATAAAACCAGGCCAGCGGCCGGACCAACCATAGTGAGGTTGGCGCAGATTTTCTTATCGCCAGCGATTTCGGCATTTGCTCACCTATCACAACGTGCATGAAAGTAATAAAAGAAAAGGCCAGGAAAAATGACAATCCCTTGCCCCATACATCGCCCACTCCAAATTTATAAAACAAGGGTTCCACCAGTTTTCCCACAAAGGGTTCCCCAATCCAGCCCAGGGCCAGACTCGCCAGTGTGATACCCAACTGGCAGGCTGAAAGATAAGCATCCAGATTTTCGCTTTGCGTCATGTGGCGGGCCAGTTTAGCCCCTTTTTTACCTTCATCGATCAAGGCGTCCAGTTGGCTCGCCCGGACCTTCACCAAAGCAAACTCTGCCGCGACAAAAAATCCGTTCAGCAAAACAAAAAACAAAACCAACAGCAAGCGCGCGGTTATGCCGCCGATGCCAAGTGTCCATTCTTGAGCCAACTCACTTTCATGGCCCGCCATCGCCAAGAAAGTTGGAAAAGAACAAAGCCCGTCCATCAAAGCCGTCATCGCAATCCCTCCCGGCTGAATTTATGAACGCACAAGACTGCCGTCCGCATACTCCCAGGGTCAGCGTCGTCGTTTGAATCAAGCATAGACTCTTCAAACAATGCGCTCATAGTTTTTCGTAAACACCTTCGTCTCTTTTCTCCAACACAGTAAAACCCGCACTTTTGGCGTCGCTCACAGAAAGCGGTTTATTGATTTTTGGAGTGTTGACCTGAGTGATCAATTTTTTGACAGGGTTCCGGCACAGCGGACACTTTTCCAGTGGCGGGCGACTGATCGGTCGCCTGAGCTCAAATCCACGCGCACAGGTTCGACAACCTTCATCGGGCTCGATAGCAATGTATTCGTAGATCGGCATGATTGCTTTTTTGAAAAATCGCATTACCTAGCCCAAGCTAGCAATGCATATTTTTCTGACTCAATTGGAATCAACCAAGTCTAGCTGATCTGAGGCGCGTTGTCCACGCCAAGCGTAACTACCAACTACCAACTGGACTTCGTCACCCCTGGGATGAGTCCATGTAGCGCCATTTCGCGGAATGCAAGACGCGACATTTTGAAGCGACGTAGGTATCCGTGACGACGGCCGGTCACCTTGCAGCGATTGACTGTTCGTGTAGAACTGGCGTCTCTAGGCAACATGGACAAACCCACGTAATCGCCTTTCGCCTTAAGCTCCTCACGAAGCTTAGCGTATTTTTCCACAGTGCGCCGTTTGCGCGCGTCCCTTTCTATCCAGCATTTTTTAGCCATATCCGTCGCATTTCTAAGCTATTATGGACGCTTTGCAAGTGTATTCTCCTCGAAATGATGGGAAAAAATGAATATCTCTCCTCCATTCGAGAGCTTACCAAGCCAAAATACTAGCATTTTCTCTATTGATTCATCAGTCAAAAAACAGCAACTTTTCCTTAATGAAACTATTCCCAATCCAGTCTTTGCCTCTGATTATCACATTCAGCCTGCTATTCACAGCGCTACCGCCTGCCTACACCGAGGAGCAAACACCCGCCAACGGAGATGACTGGCTCACTTTTTACTACCGTGATCCAAGACCTGATCAAGTGGTCGCGCAACTGAAAGCCTGGAGTGCAGAAGGCACCCTGCAAAATAAAACTGCACGCGCTCCGTTGACCGGATTTCTCAGCCAAGTTTTCCGTCAAAATGCTGATAAAATCGAAAACTGGTATTCGCAGATCAAAGACCTTCCGAAGGGCGACTTGGAATTGATCACCCTGGCCATGTGGATCTCTGGGAGCAAGGAAAGTAGAGAATTATTAAAAACACACCGCTCCGGATTTTTCGACAATAAAACTCCCCCTGACATCCTCACACTCAACCTGGATTCTGCCTCCGCGCTTGATCTACTGTGGGGGTATTATTTTGCCACCGGCGATAGCAAAGCTCTCCGCCGAATCGTAGCGATGTTCAAGTATGCTGATGCCCCGAAAAAAGTGAACGGCATCCCCGAAGACAGAGCGCCACTTTATACTGTTCTCCCTGATGCCGCAAAATGGTCTCTTTCCAGTAACGCTGAGCAACACTCTAAAGTTCTGAAAGACTGCAAGGATATGCTCAGCAACGGCGACCTCAACGCCACCGAAAAAAAATGGTTGGATGAATCGCTTCAGGAAGCCGAAAAAGCGTTGAAAAAACCTTAGGGCCGCGGCCCTTAATTACTTGGAGAAAAAACTTTCTCCAATGACTCCCGCATAATGTCTGAATCAGGTGTGCGACCGGTCCAATACTCTATCCCTATCACCCCCTGGGCCACCAGCATTTCCAAGCCGTCGATTACACGGCAGCCTCGCTCGCGGGATTGCTTCACCAAATTCGTGCCCGGCGGATTAGGAATGACATCCGCCA
>JAADHD010000073.1 GCA_013152075.1 Verrucomicrobiota bacterium
TCATGTTATCCTATGTTATAACACTTTAATCCCCCACTGACATCATGTCACGCACAAATATCATAAAACACTCAATCCCTTATGCATCAATGAATATACGGCCATCCTATGTTATAACATGCGCGTTTTCCCTATTAGCACTGGTCTGCTCTCCTAGCGAATCCGCCGCCGACAGCTATGAAAAGCTCAATTACAGAACCCCGATTTTAAACGACGGATCCGAGGCAAATTATCAAAAATTTACCCTGAGCACCGACCAAGCGAAAACCCTGACCGCCATCAGCTTCGATACCACGGGCACGACGGAACTGGTGGATGTGCTTGAGATTGGCGTAAAACACTTGCGTCAGGCAGGAAACCGCGATTTTGGCAAAACCCGGCAAATCGGCAAAAACATCAAACTGGAAGGCAAGCTGGCGTTCCCCAAAGGGAAACATGCCTGCCAGTTGCTCATACGGACCAAAAAGGGAGCAAACCTCCTTCATCACGTGGCATTGCAGATCACCGCTTTTCACTTCGCCGACGGCAGTCAGCTTGAAGTTCCGCTGCAAGCGAATTACCAAGGGCAATACCTCGCTTACCCCATTCACCTTCAGGGTGAATTTGACTGCCATACTTTCCGCATTCCCGGAATCAATCAGGCCAATAACGGCGATTTACTGGCTGTCTACGATCTGCGCTACAACAGTCGCAAGGATCTGCAGGAGGACATCGACATCGGCTTGTCCGTTTCCAAGGACGCCGGGCAAACCTGGACCGATCCACGCCCGATCATGGACATGGGGGAATACGGAGGTAAGTCCCAGAAAGAAAACGGTTGCTCCGACCCCGGCATACTGGTGGACAAAGCTACCGGAGAGATCTTTGTCGCAGCGGTCTGGACTCATGGCAAACCCAATACCCATCAATGGGTGGCAAAAGGTTCCGAGCCGGGATACGACATCCACCGATCGTCTCAATTCATGGTGGTGCGTTCAAAGGATCACGGGCTCACTTGGAGCGAACCGGAGAACTGGACCCAAAAGCTCAAACAGGAATCCTGGCATCTCTTCGCCCCGGCACCAGGCAATGGCATTACCATGAAAAACGGCACTCTGGTGATGCCCTCCCAAGGCCGGGACGCCAAAGGTCTTCCTTTTTCCAACATCACCTGGAGCAATGATCATGGCCTTACCTGGCAGGTGTCAGCAGCCGCTACCGATGACACTTCCGAATGTGCAGTCGCCGAGCTATCCGACGGCTCGCTGATGCTCAACATCCGCGACAATCGCAATCGTAAAGACAAAAGCGACAGCAATGGGCGAGCTGTGAGAGTCAGCCGTGACCTTGGCAAAAGCTGGGAAAAACACAGTAGCGACCACGGCGCCCTGCCGGAACCCACTTGCATGGCGAGTTTGATCAGCCATGCAAACAACCCGGGGCAGCTTTTTTTCTCCAACCCGCGCAACAAAAAAAGCCGCATGGACATGACCATTCAGATGAGCCTGGATGACGGAAAAAACTGGCCGGAAAAATACCACATCCTCTTGGACAGTGGCAGAGGCAACGGCTATTCCAGCCTAGTCATGATCGATGACAAGACCATCGGAATCCTCTACGAAGCTTCAGTAGCCGATCTGGTATTCCAGAAAATCCTCATCAAGGATTTTACTGATAATGACTGGCGAAAATTGCGGATTGATTGAATAAAAAACTGCCGTGCCGGATGAACACATTTCCCGATCGGCGCCACAAGGGGAGGGATCATTCACCATATTTAACCGATCCCTCTTCAGGTTTTCAGCGATTCCCCTTCGAAAGTATCCTGAAGCGTAAAATTTGGGGAAGGTGATCAGAACTGACTGTGTCTTTGGCAGAATAACAATCGAGCACTTCCACTCCGCGGGTAAAAAATCGATCCAGGTGGAGATCCGGATCATAACCATTGATCACTTTAAGCCAACCGAGCCACTGAGGCGAAGCAGATTTTCCCGGCGAGCGATTTATTGCTTCCGACAAACCAATCTGCTTGGCCTTTTCCCTCAAGATCTCAAGGCGACCTGCATTCCACACGTTAAAGTCCCCACACACAATTGCAGGATGCTCTTGGCTTTGCAGACGCTTGAATATTTCATCGAGCTGCTTCTCAAAAGATGCGATCGAAACAAAATTCAAACCGTGACAATTGATGATCTCGAGAGTGTGATCTCCTCCTGTATCAAATTCTGAACGCAGTGAAACCTTAGGTGAAACAGCATAAAATTCGCGAAAAGGAGCGCGAATGGGTTCAGCCGTCACCCTTGCATTGCCACCGTTTCTTACCGTCAATACACCCGTTGATTTTCGTGAAAACGGATACCTCCAACTTGAGGTGTAATGCCCGGATACCCGCTCACGATGTTTTCGTTTGATCAGTTCATAAGTGCTGGAACGCGCTTCCTGCAAACAAAGGATCACCCCAGCCTCTTCGGGGATGTCCGCCAGAAGTTCCCCGATCTCACGGGCAAAACGCTCATCACTGGCCTTATGTATATTCCAGGAAATCGCATATGACACACTCCCTGGCGAACGCTTCTTACCCTGCTTGGGCTCACCATCATTCAGCGAAAAGGTGTCGCGGCTCGACACACAGCTGACCGCTGTCAAAAGCAGGATAGCAACACAAACTCTGAACAGACGGATGAGCATATAACTGATTTTATACCTCCACTCCAAATTCTTCAAAATGATGGAGCTGTCCACGAGGGACGATGGCAGTCAGCAAGATGTCATTACCCTCATATTCCTGGTCGAGGATCTTTCCATCACGATGAAGCAAAGCCATCAAATCCTGCCTTGCCTGAGGAATACGCAATTTTAACCGCGATACCCTATCATGGTTCAGGGCATTCATGCGCAACACAAGCTCCTCCATTCCTTCCCCTCTAACCACAGAAATGAAACACGCATCCGGATACAGCCCCTTCAACTCATGCAGCCGTAATCGTCCTGCCTCGGATTTCTCCAACAAGTCGATCTTGTTAAACGCCAACAGCGTTTTTTTATCCCCCGCACCAAGTTCGCTCAACACATCGATCGTAGTCTGATAAAAATCAGCAACATTCTCAGCCGAGGCGTCCAACACATGAACGAGAAAATCCGCCAACACCGCTTCTTCCAACGTTGCCTTGAAGGCTTCGATCAATCGATGGGGAAGATTGCGCACAAAACCAACGGTGTCGGTAAGCAAAAGCGGCTGACCATCAGGAAGCTCAATTTTTCGAGTCGTAGGATCAAGTGTGGCAAAAAGTTTGTCCTCAGCCAGAATGTCGGCATCCGCCAATAGATTGAGTAAGGACGATTTTCCCGCATTAGTGTAGCCGACAATCGCCGCGTGTGGCAGTCCCTCCCGAGTGCGTTCTTTGCGCTGAGTCGCTCGCTGGGTTCGCACCAAATCCAACTCCCGTTCAACGATTGTGATCCGTTTTCTGGCCAAACGTCGATCCACCTCGATCTGTTTTTCCCCCTCCCCACGCGCCGCAGCCGCGCCACCTTTCCCTCCACCTGATCCCCCACCCTGACGGTCAAGGTGAGTCCACATCCGAGCCAATCTCGGCAAAGCGTAACGCATACGCGCAAGCTGCACCTGAAGCGCGGCCTCTCGACTCCGGGCCCGCATGGCAAAAATATCTAGGATCACTTCTTCCCGATCGATGACACTCAAATCGGCTTCGGTTTCCCAATTACGCTGCTGGGAAGGGCTCAATTCATTGTCAACAACAATGCAGTCGCAATTCAGC
>JAADHD010000074.1 GCA_013152075.1 Verrucomicrobiota bacterium
GATGCGTTCGAGGAAAGAGGGGGCGTCTGGTGTTGGCGGAGGCGCTGTAGCAGATTCCTCCTTCGCGGCGGCAGGTTCGGTAAGGGCAGGTTTTGGGTGTGTGGATTTAGCTGTTGATGCAAAGGCGACGACTGGGGGTAGTGGCGGCGGCGTGGGAATTGAGGCGGTTGATTTTTTTTCAGCAGCGGTGAATATTTCTTCTTCGACCGGGCTGCTTGTTTCGGGAACTTTGGGTTTAGGTTTTACTTTCGCATCGGTTTCAGAGTTAGAACTGAGCAAGTTGATTCGCTCCTCAAGCCGATCTAATTGATGTTTCAGGTCGCTGTTGGAACTTCGTAGCTTATGATAAGCGACGAGGAAGGTGACTATTAAGAAGAAGATGACGTAGGCCATAGATTCGAGAGTTATGCCGGAGCATAACAGAAATCGCGGAAACGGAAGTATTGATTATTTTTCCATAAAGATTGATTTGAATGATGAAGTTTAAAGTCGGGAGAGAAGATCGGGTCACGGTGGTGATCCCTGTTAGGAATCGGGCGAAGATGCTGCGTCGGGCGGTGGAGAGTGTGTTGGCGCAAAGTTTCCGGGATTTTGATTTGGTGGTGGTGGACGATGATTCAACTGAGGATTTGTCGGGTGTGAAGTGTTTGGTGGAGGGCGAGGGGCATCATTGGTTGCGGTTGAATGAGAATGTTGGCCCGGCGGCGGCGCGCAATGCCGGGGCGGAAGTGGTTGTAGGAGAGTGGCTGGCTTTTCTGGACTCGGATGATGTTTGGTCGTCGGAAAAACTGAAGTGTCAGTTGGCGTGTTTTGCTGAACATCCGGGGATGGCGATTTTGCAGTGTGAAGAGCAGTGGGTGAGAAATGGGTCACCATTGAAGAAAAAAGATAATCAACAACAACCGGATGGATGGATTTTTGAAAAGTGCATTGAGGTCTGTTGCGTCAGTCCATCCTGCGTGATGATGTCACGGCTTTTGTGGAGGGAGTTGGGTGGATTTGATGAACGTTACCGGGTTTGTGAGGATTATGAATTGTGGCTGCGTGCCAGTTTGCATAATCAGGTGGGATTGGTGAAAGGTGAATCCGGTCCGCTGGTGACACGACACGGCGGGCATGACGATCAATTGTCATTTTCGGTGGAGGCGATGGATCGCTTTCGAGTGCTGGCGTTACTGGAGTTGATCCAAAAACAGGAGCTGACAGAAGATCAAAGGCAGGTGGTCGTGCAGGGAGTTTTGCAACGAGCTGCGGTATTAAAAAAGGGGGCGCAGAAACGAGGTAAGGATGCCGATGCGAAAGTTTACGGTCGAGCGGAGCAAAAACAATGGGTCGAAATGACGAAAGAGATGGAAGCGGTATGTTTCGCGGAGGGTGACTGAAACCGATTGCTACTGGGGTAGCAACTTTTCAGCGTTGCCGTGGAGTAGAGCTTCCAGCCGTTCTTTGCTGATATCGGGCTGGGATTCTTTGACTTTGAGGGAGGCAGATTCGGGAATGAATACCGGAGCGTAACTTCCGTAACAGAGTCGGTTTTCTGGAATGGTGCAGCGGGCGATGCCGGCCACGGATTCGAGCATGGAGATATCGAAGTGGACTCCGAGTTGAGCTAGATTCCACTGGAGCTTTTTATTGGTGATCGTACGCAGGCCGTTGATGATTTGAATGCGTAGTTTGTTAATTGGTAATAATTTGAGTAGCGGAGTGGGGTCAGTGGGCTGCACGACGACTGTTGGGTTTTGAGTGCGACGGTCTTCCATGTGGGGTGCAATCTGAACGAGTAAATTACGTTTACTGGCTTCGTAGAGCAGTTTTTTAAATTCAGGATCGTCGAGGGTGTAAGCGTGGTAGGCGGGATGCAAACGGATGCCGGGCATCTGGTGGATTTCATCACAACGACGCAGGCTTTCCTGCCAGTCGGGCAGCTTGGGATTGATGCTACCGATGGCGGTGAAAAGTTTGTTGCCTCGTTTGAGGCAGGTTTTGGCGTGGCGGGCATTGATGATGTCGAGGTCGTGGTGGAGCAGTGATTCCATCGGCGCAGCCCAGGCTGAGGTGACGCCGGTCGCACGTAGGGAGGCGGCGAGTTTGTCGGGATCTTCCAGCGGTAAGGCGTGGAAAGGATTGGGCCCGATGTAGACATTGGTGTCAATGACAGGAGTGTCTGATGCGGCAATTGTAGCGAGCGGAATAGAGCTGGCAGCCAGAGCAGCGGAGGATTGGAGGAAGGTGCGGCGTTGCATGGTAATTAGGGATTCAGGTGAGTTATATCTTAATGCCTTTGTCTTTCAAAATGGGGAGCAGTAGTTTTTTTAGGTTGCCGCCGAGGATAAGGTTCTTGTCTTTCTGTGATATGTTTGCACCCAGAACTTTCGCCAGTTGCGAGGCAAAGCTACGGCCGGGTGCGTCGCTGCCGTAGAGGATGCGCTCGGCGCCGAGTTCTCGCACCGCCATTTCAACGAACCCAGCGGTGGGGTCTGATCCGGCGATGCCGATACTGATATTTTTATGAGCGCGGATGGCGGGAATGCCGAGCTCCCAGTTGCCTCCGGTATGACCGCAGACGAGGGGTAAGTTTGGAAATCGTTTGGCGAGCGTGGCAACATCGTCGGGAGTGGATTCACCAGGATTGTTGCCGCCGGTTTTATACCAGGCATGCTGGAAGATGACAGCATTGAGCTCGGCGGCCCGTTTGATTATAGGATCGATGGTGGGATCGGCGCAGCTTTGAGCTATCCATAATTTTACGCCTACCATTGGCCCTTTGGCAACACAGCGTTCGAGTTCATCCAGGCTGGTTTGCACATGCTTGGGGTTTAAATAAACAAAACCAAAGAGACGATCGGGAAATGCTTCGATTGCTTCGAGCACTGCGTCGTTTTGTCGCCGCAAATCGTCAGGACTGGGGTCAGGACTGAATTTCAGGCCCATGTAAACGCAATAACGCTCGATGCCGTGGCGGTCGCCGATTTCAATTAGTCGTCGAGCGCGTTCGCTTGCGGTATCGCCCTGGCCGGGGCTAGTGAGATGGCAGTGGAGGTCCCAGATCATGGTTTTGTAGTTCAAATAAGAATCAAACTACTGATTTTGGGCAAAGCATCAAATATTTGTGTCCAAGATGAGACGCTATAGCTCTATTTTAATAAGGTCACCAAGGGGTAAGTGAGCTGACTGCGACACAGTGACTCAAGAAATAAAGAACCAAAAAAATGTCCGGCCGGACATTTTTTTGGTTCTTTTCGTGAGGCTGTTTTGGAGTTGAGTTTACTTTTTTCATTTGTTGCTAAAGAATGTTGAAAATTGTTAGAATGACTGGGTAATTGTAAGTGTCTGGTTTGTGCGCTGGAAATTTAAGATAACCAATATACTATGAAAGTAACGGCAGCTGTATTGTATAACCCCGGAGAACCTCTGTTATTAGAAGAGGTTGAAGTATTGCCGCCACAGCGCGGAGAAGTGCGTGTGCGTATTGAAGCGGCGGGTGTGTGTCACAGCGATCTGCATGTGATGAAGGGGGAGCAGCCGATGAATATGCCGATCATACTAGGGCATGAAGGCAGCGGGGTGATTGAAGATGTGGGTGAAGGGGTGACGACGGTGGAGCCGGGTGACCATGTGATTCCCATCTGGCGCATGTCCTGCGGGCGTTGCGAATATTGTTTGGGTGGGCGCCCAGCGTTGTGTGATGTGGGCACAGCGATGCGTTTTACCGGGTTGATGCCCGACGGGCAGACGCGTTTTCGCAATTCACAGGGTAA
>JAADHD010000113.1 GCA_013152075.1 Verrucomicrobiota bacterium
ATTCATACTGCCACCACCTGCCATTATAAACCTCAAGCCCTGCGCCTTCACTTCTCCGGAAAAGACCTGGCCATCCCGCAAATACACTCGCGACACATCCCGCCTGCCTCGGTTGCCCCCAACCAGCGCCGCTAAGTTCTCAAAAGGAATCTCAGCTTCCCCGTAAACCGTCTTGATGGTCAATGAAGCACAAGTCGCCGTTCCAAGCAGTCGGGTCTTCTGCCCTAGGGCCAGGGTGTCGCGACTGGCACGATCCACTCCCAATCCCTCCACGCTTGTTCCAGCCATCAACGACACGCCGCCTGGACTGGCATTGCCTTTGTAATTGATGACAAATTTTCTTAACGTTGAGGGTATACTGGACTGTAGGCGATCAAGCGCCACCGGCCGAAACAGACGGCGCATCGTCTTACGCTCAAAGCTGCCCGGCAAAGGAACCTGGGTCACGGCATGAGCCAGTATGACCGTCTGCCCCGGAGCGATCGCCACACTATACTGGAAATTCAGCCCGTATTTATTCTGACTGCTGATCGAAGGCTTAAGCGCACTTTTTTCCGAACACAGGGAGAAAACGAATGCCCGATTCACTTGAGTAGATCCCGGCGTCACCAAAACCCCGCTCTCCCTCGTTCCAAGCATCACCACATTGGAATTGCCATCATTGGTGATATAATTTTTGAAGTTACCGCTGAAATTAGTTCGCAAGCTCAGATTAACCGTCAAAGGATTAGAGGTCGCGTTTGTCAAAATTTCCAGATAACGCATCACGCCTTGTTTCTCCAGCAATCGAATTCGTCGCATCACCTGCAAACCCATCATGTTCGAATTCTGACGATTGTGTAACACATACTCCGAACCGTCCGCCGTCATCATCGGCTGGTAAGTATAAAACTGCTGATTGTTGATATACAGATTGAGACCACTGTTCACCATCATGCTGCTTCCAACCCTCCCCAGATTTCCGTTCTGTTCGACGTTCCAACTGTTCCCCTGCTTGTCCGTCCGAATCCCCATGGCTGCCGGAATCAAACGTTCCGCTTTTGCCCCTTTCACACCACCCGCAGGAGAGGAAGATTGAGCCCAGGTCAAACCCGGGATCGCAAGCACCACAGCGACAGCTAACAAGACCGTATAAAATGTATTCACAATTTTTATCATTCGGCCTCCTTACTCAGATAACCTATAAAATGCTGCACCGGAATATCCCAACTCCTTGCCTGAGTTTTGACGATGAGCGATCGTTCACGCAGCCGCCCTTTCAGACGATTGCCTCCGCTTAATTCAATATCAAAAACCGGCATCACGTTTGACTCATCCAGTCGCTCCATAGAAACGATCTCCTGTGGATTGATTTTTGTGACCGCGCCCCCGGATATTAAATGCAGTGCCTCCATCGAAATTTCCCCGTGCAATAAATTTCTCCCCACTAACAAACAACAAGGCACCGGCAGTGATTTCCTCTCGGCAACATCTTCAAAATCCAACCAATCATCGCTATCGGCTTTTTCATCCGCCTCCAGCGATGGTTTTCCAGCTCCCCAGATTCCGGAAATTTCTCCCGGCCTCACTTTCACCGTTCCATCGCCGACAGTGTCCAGATTCATTTCCGGACCGTTGAGAAAAACGCTCATCCATGATCCGTCCTGACGATGCAATCGGTATTTCGGCACAGCTCCATTCGTATAACGCAAAGACACGATCTCAGCCAGTGGCACTCGATCCGTTCCCCACGGAGACAGTATCTCCATCACCGCATCACTCCCCCCATCGACCGCCAACACATCACCACTGCGCAAAGCGACAAAAGCTCCCGCTCCTTGCGGCGCTTTCCCGTCCACTTCTTTCAAACGCGTCAGCAGAAACATCAAATCCGCTACCTTCAACTCCATGTCCCACCCGTCACGACTCGTCATCGTCAAATCTTTCGCCACCAGCTCACCGGCCAGCACCTGACCATCCCGTAAAAACACTCTGGGCATCCGTCCCACACCTGCCCCCCCTTGAATGGCCGCTACGTCTTTGATCAAAGCTTTCCGCTCACCGAAGGCCGTTTTAACTTTCAACTCAGCATTCTCATTCACTTCACCCGCCAACTGGTTTTCTCCCGTGATCCAAAGCACATCCTCCCACAATCGCTGCGCCCCTTCATCTTGCGTTGCCTTTTTCAAGGCGATCAATGACTCCAGTGAATAAGGTTCGACCGAGTGCTCTGGCAACGCATCCGTCGTGAAGTTGGCCGTTACCATGGCAAGCTCTCTGCTAACCTGCGGTTGCAACAATCGACGGCGCAAATAAAACGGGCGCAATGCCTCCGTCACATCCCCAGGCACACGCAGGTTGCGCTGCATGATCCAATGCACCAAAGCCACCTTCTTTCCGACCGGTACTTCCAGGTCATAAGTGAAAGTCAATTCACGGTGATTCGATGAAAAACTGATCCGGGGTTTTTTGACCTCGCCATCCCCAGCCGCCAGGAACACCGTATCCGGACGACCGTCCGCTCGGTTGTATTTAACTAGCACCCCATGATCCCGCGAATTCAGACTGGTCGCTCCTCGCCCCCCAAGAATTTTACCCGAAGTGCCATGCAGATCCTGCCAAGTAGAACGAAACATCGTTTTCAACTGAACCGCCAAACGCAGCGGCCCTTTACCTTTTTCATTGATAAAGGTATCAATGTAACGCACCCCGCCACGACGCTTGTCGAACCAGATGTCGCGAACCACTTTGATGCCATCCGACTCGCCATATAATACAATCCTCGCTCCCTTTTCGTCGCTCACCTTACCTCCGTCAAGGCGACCGCCTTTTTTAGATTTGTAGGTTTTTCCCTTGATCGACAAAGTCATCGCCGACTGAAAATACGTAACCGGCCCGGACTGCAAGGCACCGGACTGGTTTAATTGCCAGTTGAACCCCAGTTGGTCCACCCACAACTCAAACTGCTTAGGCACAGGATCCAATACCACGAGTGCGGGGGTCTCCCTTTCGCTTTTGTCTGCTGCAGCATCCCCGACATCATCCTTTTTTGCGTCGCTCGCCGCATTTTTTAGCTCTTTTTTGCTGTCAGAAGAGCGCTCGGCACTATCATTCTGCGCAGATTTTTTTGAATCCACAGCCGAAACCTGCAAACCTGCCCCGAATACAAGGGAGCAGACAGCTGATACTATAAGGGATTTCAAAGGGTATTTACCAGACACAACGATTACCTTACCCGATTTAGCTCCCCTGCCAAAGCGGAATCACGGGAATATTTTAGCCACAAGCCGCTAATGAGCAATCTTAATATTTGAACACTACGGCATCAAAAAAAACTAAAATTTCTTTTTTGCCTGGCACTAATGTTCGCAAAAATAATCAAATCCTTACACCCAGTATCTTGACAGTTGTTGGCACAGATCGAAATCATGCTGATGCCTCGCGGCGATCATATTTCGAATAGCTTCGCCAAGTCAATCCATGTGATTTTTCGGCTCGGCCAACACCTACACCCGTAACCCCTTCGCCTTATCTTCTTTCAATCTCTCCCGTAAGATCTTCTTCCGCCATGCCACAGCCTTCTTCACCGCCTTATCATATCCCAGTTTATCCACCGAAAACTTCCTATTCACAACTTTCCCCAGTTCCGCTCTTACAGTTACTGTTATAACCTTCTTCTCCTTTCCACCTTTGTTGAAATACGAAGTCTGGGACACACCGAGTTCACCAGTATTCGTTTTGGGAGTTCGTTTAATTCGCCATAGTGGTTTTTCATACT